>NZ_JBHYHC010000013.1:0-114330 GCF_042738955.1 Umezawaea sp. NPDC059074 | reverse complement strand
TCTGGCGTGGGCTGGTCCTTTTGTTTATACGACCCTGGCCCTTGTGGGCCCCCCCGGGCGGCGCCCGGCCGCCCCGCCCCCCCCACGGGGCGCCCGGGAAGGGGTCGTCACCGACCCGCGGGGGCGCGGAGCGGTTCGAGCGTGTTGCGGTCGGGGTTGACCAGGTAGACGCGGGCGGCGGAGATGTCGAAGTACATGCCCACGAGGTTGAGCGCGCCCGCGCTCATGGCCTCGCGGACGGCCGGGTAGGTGAGGAGGTTGTCGAGCTGCTGGGCGACGTTCGTGACGCTGAGGCGTTCGACCACCGGCAGCTCGTCCGCGCCGTGCGGCTCGTGGAAGCGGATGAGGCTGGGGTCGGCGTGGCGCAACCAGGAGCGCAGGGCGCTGCCGGGGCGGGTGGTGCCGTCGACCAGCGCGCCCATCGCGCCGCAGTGCGAGTGGCCGCAGACGGCGATCGTGGAGACGCCGAGGACGCCCACCGCGTACTCGATCGCCGCGCCCACGGAGTCGTCCGTGCCGCTGACCGGCACGAGGTTGCCGATGTTGCGGAGGCAGAACAGGTCGCCAGGCCCGCTGCTGGTGATCAGGTTCGGGACCACGCGGGAGTCCGCGCAGGTGATGAACAGCTGTTGCGGGCGTTGACCGCGCGCGGCCAGCTCGGCCAGGAAGGGGCGGACGAGCGGGGCGGAGTTGCGCTCGAACTCGTGCATGCCGAGGGTCATCGGGTCCGCGTCGCCGCGCTGCTTCGGGAGGACCACGTCGGCGGCGTCGCTCGGGCGGGTGCGCTGCCAGTGCGACCAGGGCGCGAACCAGCGGGGCAGTGGGGCCGGAGGCGTCTTGCGCAGACCGGGTTTGCCGCCGATGGCCTTGCGGAACCAGGTGTCGTGCACCTCGTCGACGTCGACCTGGCCGCCGAGCCGCTGGTAGCCGCCGCGCCAGTCGTCGATCGCCTCGAACGCGGCGTGGTCCAGGAAGTCGATGTGCAGCTCCAGCACGACCCGCTTGCCGAGCGGGATGCGGCGCAGCTCGCGCACGAGCCTGCCCACGCCGAGGAACACCAGCGAGCCGCGGATCGACACGCGCCAGCCGTCCGACTCCTCGTCCACGCGGACACTGCTGTGGGTCAGGCGGTACAGCGCCCGCAGGACGGCGATGGCCATGCCGATCAGCACGCCCTCGACCAGGCCGAACGCGAGCACGCCGAGGACGGTGCCGACGTACGGGGCGATCTCGCCGTGCTGGGCCAGCTTCCGGACGCGGTCGCGGTTCACCAGCCGGAGCCCGACGACGAGCAGCACGCCCGCCAGCGCGGCGAGCGGGATCAGCTCCAGCAGGCCGCCGAGCGCGACCACGAACAGGATGATCCAGCAGCCGTGGAGCACGGTCGAGGCCCGCGTGCGAGCGCCCGCGGCGACGTTGGCCGAGCCGCGGATGATGCCGCCGCTGACGGCGAACCCGCCCAGCGCGCCGGAGACGACGTTCGCGGCGCCCTGCGCCACCAACTCGCGGTCCAGGTTGGCGCGGGGGCCGTCGTGCAGCTTGTCCACGGCCACCGCGGACAGCAGCGACTCCATGCTGGCCACCAGCGCGACGGACACCACGGCCAGCGCCACGGCCCCGACACTGCCCTCGGGGATGCGGGGGAGCACGACGTCGGTCAGCGGCTCGTCCGGCAGGTCCACTGTGGACACGTGCAGCCGCAGCGCGATCGAGGCCAGGGTCGCGGCGAGCACGGCGGCCAGCGGGGCGGGCACGAGCGCCGAACGCGGGATCCTGGGCCACATCACCATGACCGCGATGGCGATCGCGCCGACGACGACCGACCCGAAGTGCGAGCCGCGGAGCTCGGCGGGGAGCTCGGAGAGGTTGGCCACCGTGGTGGCGTGGGCGTGACCGCCCAGGACGATCACGAGCTGGCCCAAGGCGATGCTGATGCCGATGCCCGCCAGCATGCCGTGCACCACGGCGGGCGAGAGCGACAACGCCAGCCGCGCCACCTTCGTCACGCCCAGGACGATCTGCACGAGACCCGCGGCGAGCGTGATGGCGGCCGTCGCGGCCCACCCGTACTTGGCGATCAGCCCGGCCGTGACGACGACGAGCCCGGTCGCGGCACCGCTGACCTGCAACGGCGTGCCGCCGAACAGCCCGGCGACGATCCCGCCGACCGCGCCCGCGATCAGCCCGGACACCAGCGGCGCGCCGGTCGCCGCGGCCACGCCGAGCGACAGCGGGACGGCCAGCAGGACCAGCACGAACGAGGCGGGGAGGTCGAACCGCAACGACGCGGGGAACGGAGGTCCCGCCGTGGTGTGCTCGCCTGCGTGGGACTTGTTGGAACGGGGGCGGTTCATGAGGTCCTCTCGAGATGATCAGCCGTGCGGCCATCGCCCGCGCCCGTGACGCGGGGAAGGAGTGGGGACCGCGCGTTACCGCGGTGCTAAGGGAACGTCGCGTGCCGAGGGCAGCAGAAGGCGCTGCCGGAGGGCGACGAGTGCGAACTCGGCCTCGGCGCGGTGGTAGGGGGACGCCACAAGGCACCTCCGTGTCGGCACCGTGGACGTGTCGGCACAACCCGCGTCGGGACTTCCCGACCGAGACCCGCTCGCGGATCGACGATCGAGAGGTCGCGTCCTGTCCATGATGGACGATGAAGTGGTGCGGATGACACCTGTTTCAGCCGGACGTGTCGATCATCGGCAACAGGTGACGCCAGGTAGCAAAGGACCGTGACGAAACCGACCCCGGTCGGGGGGTTCGAGGTCGGTTCCGCCACGGTCGGTTCCGGACGACGCTTGGTGGGGATGAAGGGGAAGAGCCGCGTCGTCCGGGGACTGGGGAGAACAGCCCGTTCACACCACGAGCACGAGGCCTGCACCTCGGTGGGGCGATGAACGGCCCGTTCGATCGAATCGACGGCTAGCTGTGGCGCGGGCTTTGCGGGGCCTCGCTGCCGGTGCCGGCGATTCGGGGCTGCTGATTCAGGTTTGTGGTGAGGCTGGGCTGCGGGTGCGGCTGGACTGTGGGCCGCGGGTGTGAGGTCGATGGCTTGGTGAGGGTGGACGGTCTGTTCGGTCGGGTCGGGGGCTGGTTGTGGGGCGGGTCTTGCGGGGGCTTCGGTGCCGGTGCTGGTGGTTCGGGGCTGTTGATTCAGGTTTTGTGAGGCTGGCTGCGGTGGTGCGGGTGCGGCTGGGCTGTGGGCCGCGGATGAACGGTCCGTTCATGCCGTGGGTGTGAGGTCGATGGCTTGGTGGGTGTGGACGGTCCGTTTGGTCGGGTCGGGGGCTGGTTGTGGGGCGCGTCTTGCGGGGGCTTCAGTGCCGGTGCTGGCGATCCGGGGCTGCTGATTCAGGTTTGTGGTGAGGCTGCGCTGAGGGTGTACGGCCCGTTCATGCCATGGGTGTGTGGCCTACGGCTTGCTGGGGGATGGACGGTCCGTTTGGTCGGGTCGGGGGTTGGCTGTGGCGTGGGCCTTGCGGGGGTTTCGCTGCGGTGGTGCGGGTGTACGGCCCGTTCAGGCGATGAGCGTGTGGCCTATGGCTCGGTGGGGGCTGGACGGTCCGTTCGAAGCGGGGTGCTGGGCTTGTGGGGCTTGCGGTGGTGCCGGTGGGGCTGGACTGAGGGCTGCGGGTGAACAGTCCGTCCATGCCATGGGTGTGAGGTCGATGGCTTGGTGGGGGATGGGCGGTCCGTTCGGTCGGGTCGGGGGCGGGTGTGGCCTGGCCTGGCCTTGTGAGGCTGGCTGTGGTGTCGGTGCGGGTGGATCGGGGCCTGCCGATTCCGCTTTGGCGGGGTAGGCCGGGTCTGCGCTGATGTAGGGGTGCGGCGGGGATGTGGGTGGGGCGGCAATGCGGGTGAGGCTGGTCTGCGGGGTGGCGGTGTGGGTGGAGTCGGGTGGCGGGGACTTGTGGATTAGCTGGTGAACGGTCCGGTCATGCCCTGTGTGTGGCTGGGGATGAAGGGGGTGCTCGGTGGTGGTGGGGGCTGGCCGTGTGTGGGCTGGTGCGGTGTAGGTAGTGGCTGGGATTCGGGGGCTTGCGGTTTGCGGGTGAACGGTTCGGTTATGCCTGGTGTGGGGCTGGGGATGAACGGTCCGTTCGGTGACTTCGAGAGCGGCTGAGGTACGGGGCCTGCTGTGGAGCGGCCGGCGCGAGGCGCGGTGGTGCCGAGTGCGGGGTGCTGCGGCCGGGTCTGTGAGTGGTGGGCTGGTTGTGGGTGGGCGGTCCGTTCAGCCTGTAGTGCGGTGAGCGCGGCTTGCTGAGGGGGAGCGGTGCTCGGGTTCGCGCTGGTGTGGCGATGTGCGGTGGAGAGGCCCAACTCGGGGCGTGGTCCTGCGGGGTGACTGCTGTGGTGCGGGGGCGCTTCGCCTCATGGGTGAGGAGGCCGCGTCTCGCCTAGGGGCGTTCGCCGGGCGTGGAGGCCGGGTGTGGTGTGTGCCGGAAATGGGCGCGGCGGAAAATGTCGTACCCCGGTCGTACTGTGTGCGTCGGGGGGCCTTGATTTTCGGGGGACTCCTGGTTTGGGCTGGTCAGGGACCTAGCCCACGCGGCGCAGGTGTCTGTGGGAGCCGCCGCCCGAGGACTGTTCGCCTGCCACCGTCAGGCACAGCTGGGCGCTGAGGTAGGCGCGGCACGGGGCCGGTAGGCGGCGGCTCCACCAGCGGGTTCGGCAGGTGGGGCAGCGGCCGTGTTCGTCCGGCTGGTGTTCGTCGAGCAGTGCCTTGATGGCTGCGACGATGCGGGGGAGTTCCGCTCGCGCCAGTTCGGCTACGGTCTGGTCGTCGCCGATCGCGGCTAACCTGGCGACGGTGGCCAGGTGCTCGTGCAACGACTTGTCGAGTTGGCTGAAGACGGTGACTGGCATGTCAGCGCTCCCCAGCCGATCCAGCCGATCGTGCCGGGGGTGTTCTCCAGGCGACGGCCCGCCGTCGTCCCGTGGCGCTGGTCATGCTGCGGCCCTCCGGTTCCTCGGTGCGACCGAACGGTCGCGAAACGTGCTCGTGCAGCCTGCGACCGTTCACCCGCGAACTGCAAGTTGCAGTACACGAATGGATGACGTCCCTTTGCTTGGGTGTCGTCTGGTCACAGACTGTGCATGACCCAGGAGGTGCTGGAGATGGCACGGGGCAGCAGCCCGACGTTGCGCAAGCGCAGGCTCGTGAACGAGCTGCGCAGGCTGCGCGAAGTGGCGGGGCTGACCATCGAGGAGGTCGGCGAACGCCTGGAGTGCTCGGCGTCGAAGATCAGCCGGATCGAGACCGGGCGGGTCGGGGTGACGCCGCGCGACGTGCGGGACATGCTCGACGCGTACGGCGCCGACGACCTGCTGCTCGACGAGCTGGTGCAGCTCGCGCGGGAAGCGCGGCGGAAGGGCTGGTGGGACGAGTACGGCGACATCGCGCCCGGCCGCTACATCGGGTTCGAGGCGGACGCGGAGTCCGTGCGCACCTACCAGGGGCTGATGATCCCCGGCCTGCTCCAGTGCGAGGAGTACACGCGGGCGCTGATCCGCGAGGTCCTGCCCAGCGCGTCACCCGGTGAGGTGGAACGCCGGGTGAAGCTGCGCAACGCCCGCCAGGCCCTGCTGCGCGAGGAGGACCCCCTCCGCCTGCACGTGGTCATCGACGAGGCCGCGCTCCGCCGTCTCGTCGGCGGTCCCTCGGTGCTGCGGGCCCAGCTCCGGCGACTCCTCGAAGTCAGCGCCCTGCCCAACGTCACCCTCCAGGTGGTCCCGTTCGCCTCCGGCGGTCACGCGGCGATGGACGGCCCGTTCGTGATCCTGAGCTTTCCCGAGCGGCTGGACCCCGACGTGGTATACATCGAAAGCACTAGAAGCGGCGTCTATTTGGAGCAACCCTCGGATGTCGAGTGGTACTCCGAGATATTCGAGCGGCTCTCGTCTTCCGCGCTTGACCCGGCGGAGTCGGCGGGCCTCCTCGACACTATGGCGCAGGCACTTTCCTCAGAACTGGAGTGAGTTCGCAGTGGAGACAACAACCGATTTCTCGAGAGCGGTGTGGCGCAAGAGCAGCCGGTCGTCCGCCGGTGGGCCGGATTGCGTGGAGATCGCCCTCGTGCCCGCGGCAGCAGGAATTCGTGACTCGAAGAACCCCTCCGGCCCTGTCCTGGGCTTCGACGCCGACGCGTGGGGCCGCTTCCTCGGCACCACCAAGCACGGCGGATTCGACCTGATCTAGGTCCTCCAGGGGAACGCCCGTTCGGGGTTTCCCTCATTCTTTCCTCAGGGTCTTCTACGACCTCGGTCTGGTTCGTGGTCAGACCAGGGAACCACGCGGTGTAGCCCGCGGTCCGATGTTCGCGACACCCCTTTCCGGTGAACTGTGTCCATTCACCGGAAAGGGGTTCACGTCGTGTCGTCACGCGTTCCCGTTTCCCTCGCGCTCGGGTTGTGCTGCCTCGTGGCCGGACTCGTCCCGGCTTTGCGCGAGGCGACCCGCTACCGCGGTTCCGACCTGCTCGACGGCCACTGGTGGCGTCTCCCCGCGAGCCTGTTCGGCTCCTACCACCTGGCGCACGTCCTGTGGACGCTCCTGCTCGTGGCGCTCGTCGTCGTCACCCTGGAACGGCTCGCCGGATCCGCCGCCACGGCGCTCGTCCTCGTCCTCGGGCACCTCGTCCCGACCTTGGTCGCCTTCGGTTTGGCGAACCTGTTCGCGCTGCACTCCGTGCTGCACCGGCTCGACTACGGCGCTTCGGCCGCGCTCGCGTGCGCCACCGCCGCTCTGGCGCTCCTGCGCCGGTCACGAGTGATCGGGGCGCTCCTGCTCGCGGTGCTCGTGGCCGACCTCTTCTACAGCGACTGGCTCACGGCCGCCGAGCACTGGGCCGCGGTCCTGCTCGGGCTGGGGCTGGCCGCGCTCACCTCCGGGGGACTCCATGGGATTCGTGACCGACGCGCTGGCCGGACTGGCCGGCTTGCCGCAACCCGCCGTGGTGGCGGTGACCGGGGCGATGACCCTGGCCGAGTGCACGCTGGGGGTGGGGTTCCTGGCGCCGGGCGAGGCGTCGTTGCTGATCGCGTCGACGACCGTGACGACCGTGCCCCGGTTCCTGGTCATGTGGCTGGTGGTGTCGGTGTGCGCGGTGGCGGGCGACAGCGTCGGGTACCTGATCGGCCGCCGCTACGGCGAGCGGCTGCGTGACTCGCGGATCGTCCGCAAGCTCGGGCAGCGGCACTGGGACAGGGCGGGCGACCTGCTGCGCCGACGGGGTGGGCTCGCGGTGTTCACCGCCCGCTTCCTGCCCGTCGTGCGGACGCTGGTCCCCGCGTCGGCCGGGGCCTCGAACCTGCCCTACCGGCGGTTCCTGCCCGCGTCGATCGCCGGCGCGGTCTGCTGGGCGGCGCTGCACATCGGCATCGGCTCGGCCGCGGGGGCGTCGGCGAAGTACGTCGAGTCGGTGCTCGGGGGCGTGAGCTGGGTCCTGTTCGGCGCGGTGGCCGTGGCGGGAGTCGTCTACGCGCTGCGCCGCCGCACGAAGGAGCGGGAACTCGAGGAAGTGTCCTGAAAAGGGCGAAGAGGGCCACCCCCTACCGGGTGGCCCTCTTCTTCTGATGGGGACGTGGGTCGGCCGGCGTTCCGCCGCCGCGGGCTGGATGCCCCTTGCACGCCGGACGACCCACGTCGATCAGGGAGATGGCGGAGGTTCGGTTCCGCCACCTGGTCCAACCTCCCCCACCGGGTTTCGCCCTGTGTGGTTGGTCGGACACGCTTAGCGTAAGAATGCGGCTACAGCGCGACTGGAGCCCGACTGAAGTGATCTCTAGGCTCAAGGCGTGGGGCACAGCACTTCGGCAAAGGACACGTCGGTGGCGCACGACAACCCCGAGTCTCTCCGGTTCGAGGTACTCGGCCTGCTTCGGGTTCTCCGCACCGGTCGCGAGGTCGACCTCGGTGCGGCCAAGCAGCGTGCCGTCCTCGCCGTGCTGCTGCTCAACCGCAACATCCCGGTGAGCCGCGACCACATCATCACGGCCGTCTGGGGCGACGCCGTGCCGTCCAGCGCGGTCAACCTCGTGCAGACCTACGTGGCCGGGCTGCGCCGCGCGCTGGAGCCCACCCGCGCCCGCCGCGCGCCCGCCGAGCTGCTGACCTCGGTCGGCGACGGCTACCTGCTGCGGGTCGAGCGCGGCGCGCTGGACCTGGACGTGTTCGAGTCCGGCGCCACGGAGGCGGGCAGGCTGCGGGCGGGCGGCGACCTCGCGGGCGCGGCCCGGCTGCTGGAGGACGGGCTGGCGCTGTGGCGGGCGGAGCCGCTGGGCGGTGTCGCCGGGCTGTTCGCCGAGGTCGAGCGCGGCAGGCTGGTGGAACGCCGGTTCGCGGTCCTGGAGGAGCGGGCGGAGCTGCGGCTCGCGCTCGGCCAGGGCGCGGACCTGGTCGGCCAGCTCACCACGCTCGTCGGCGACCAGCCGCTGCGCGAACGCGCCCACGGGCTGCTGATGCGCGCGCTGTGCCAGGCCGACCGGCAGGCCGAGGCGCTCGCCGTCTACCGCGAGGCCCGGCGCGTGCTGATCGACGAGCTGGGCGTGGAGCCGGGGCCGGAGCTGCGGCGCGTGCAGAAGGCCGTCCTGGCGGGCGAGGACCCGGAGCCCGGTCGGGCGGCGGCCCCGCCCGCGGCCCCCGCGCCCGTGACGCCCGCCGTCGGCACGGTGCCCGCCCAGCTGCCCCGCGCCCCCGCGTCGCTGATCGGCCGGGAGGCCGAGCTGCGCCGGATGGACGAACTCCTCGCCGACGACCCCGGCGGTGGCCTCCTGCTGGTCGTCAGCGGCCCCGCGGGCGTCGGCAAGACCGCGCTCGCCCTGCACTGGGCCCACCGGGTGCGCGACGCCTTCCCGGACGGGCAGCTCTACGTCGACCTGCACGGCTACGACCCGAACCAGGACCCGCTCGACGCCGGCGAGGTGCTCAACCGGTTCCTGCGCACGCTCGGCGTGCAGCCCGGCGACGCCCCGGTGACGGTCGAGGAGCGCTCGGCGCTCTACCGCACGCTCGTCGCGGACCGGCGCATGGTCGTGATGCTGGACAACGTGCTCGGCTCGACCGAGCTGCTGCCGCTGCTGCCGGGCTCGTCCTCCTGCGTCGTCGTCACGAGCCGCAGGCGGCTGGTGGGGCTCGTCGCGCACGCCGAGGCCCGACTGGTGGAGCTGGACATGCTCACGCCCGACGCGGCCGTTGAGGTCCTCGGCCGGGTCGGCGGGCGGGGCGGGGAGGCCGACGGGCTGCGCAGGCTGGCCGAGCTGTGCGACGGGCTGCCGCTCGCGCTGCGCATCGCCGCCGCCCGGCTCGCCGTGTCGCCGTCGCTGCGGGTGGCGGACTTCGTGGCGGAGCTGGACGACGAGCACGGCAGGCTCGCCGCGCTGGGCCTGGAGGACGGCGAGGGCCCGGTGCGGGCCGCGCTGGACGCGTCCCGCCGCGCCCTGCCGCCGTTGGCCGCCCGCCTGCTGGCCCTGCTCGGCCTGCACCCCGGCCCGCACGTGACGCCGTTCGTGGCCGCCGCGCTGGCGCTGGTCGACGCCGCGCAGGCGCAGCGCGCGCTGGACTCGCTCACGGCGGCGAACCTGCTGTCGGTCGGCGAGCCCGGCCGCTACGGCGCGCACGACCTGGTCCGCGTGTACACCAAGACGCTGGCGGGGGAGCTGTCGCCGGAGGAGCGCCGCGAGGCCACCGGCCGGATGCTGGACTACTACCTGCACGTCGCCGACGTGGCGGACGGCCTGCTGCCGATCGGCCGCAGCAGCGTGCGGGTCGAGCCGAAGCACCCGCCGACCGCCGTGCCGAAGCTGGCGTCCTCGGCCGACGCCATCGGCTGGCTGGAGGCCGAGGAGGCGAACCTGCTGGCCGTCGCGGACCTCGCGGCGGACGGCTCGGCGGCGGTGTTCGACCGCGACTGGCTCGTCCACGCCTGGCAGCTCGCGTACGCGCTGTCCCGGTTCTTCTGGCTGCGCACGGACCACGGGACGTGGCTGCGGGTTACCGAGGCCGGGCTGCGGGCCGCGACCGACCTCGGCGACCCGAAGGCGAAGTTCGTGATGCTGTTCAACCTCGGCTCGGCGCTGCTCCGGTTGCGCCGCAAGGACGAGGCGCTGGGCAGGCACCGCGAGGCGCTGGAGGTCGCGCGCGCCAGCGGAGACGTGGACCAGCAGGCCCGCGCGCTGGCGACGGTCGCGGACGTCCTCCAGGACGTCGGCCGGATCGAGGAGTCCGAGGAGTACTACCGGAAGGCGATCGAGGTCGCCCGCGTGGCCGGGTCGCGGTGGACCGAGGCCAACGCGCACCACAACCTCGGCCTGCTCTACCTGGCCAACGGTCGCGGCACGGAGGCCCCGACGTGGCTGCGCGCGGCGCTCGGCATGTACCGCGAGGTCGGCGAGCAGTGCGGCGAGTCGATCTGCCACTCGGACCTGTCCGGCGCTCTGCTGGCCGAGGGCCGGTTCGAGGAGGCGGCGGCGAGCGCGCGGTCGGCGTTGACGCTGGCGACCGACGCCGCGAGCCCGTACCACCAGGCGCTCGCGCACGACCAGCTCGCGACGGTGTTCGACCGGCAGGGCGCGCCGGGCGCGGTGTCGCACTGGCAGCGGGCGCTCGCGCTGTTCACCGATCTGGACGCCCCGGAAGCGGACCAGGTCAGGGCCAGGCTGGCGCGCACACGGGCGGTCTCGCCGACCGCGGTGTGACGATTGGTCTATACCTATTGACAGCGGGCACCCCCGCTACTTACGTTCAGCGCAGCGCGTCACGGGTGAGCCGTGACACATATCCCTGCTCTCTCAACACACCTGCCAGGCCGCCGCCAGGTGCAGGAGGTTTGCCGTGCCCAGAAAGCTGGTGCCGGTGTTGGCGATGCTCGCCACGCTGGCCGGACTCTTGATCGCCGTAGCCAACCCAGCCCCGTCCAGCGCGGCGGGCAACGAGGACTGCCGCCCGGACGGCCTCTACAAGACGCCCGGCGTCGACGTCCCCTACTGCACGGTCTACGACACCGCGGGCCGCGAGTCGTTGGACGCCAACCACTCCCGCCGCGTCATCGGGTACTTCAGCAGTTGGCGCACCGGCAAGGACGGGTCGCCCGCGTACCTGCCGAAGGACATCCCGTGGGGCAAGGTCACGCACCTGAACTACGCTTTCGCGCACATCGACAACCAGAACAAGATCTCCGTCGGCGATCCGGGCGCTAACAACGCCTCGACCGGCATGGAGTGGCCTGGTGTCGCGGGCGCGGAGATGGACCCGTCGCTGTCCTACAAGGGGCACTTCAACCAGCTGACGAAGTTCAAGAAGCAGAACCCGAAGGTCAAGACGCTGATCTCCATCGGAGGCTGGGCCGAGACCGGCGGCTACCTCAAGGCCGACGGCACCCGTGACGCCAACGGCGGGTTCTACAAGCTGGGCCAGAACCAGGCCGCGATCGACACGTTCGCCGACTCGGTCGTGACGTTCCTGCGCACCTACGGCTTCAACGGCGCGGACATCGACTACGAGTACCCGACGTCGAACAACAACGCGGGCAACCCGGACGACTTCGGCCTGGCCAACGCCAACCGCGGCAACCTGTGGTCCGGCTACGAGAAGATCATGAAGACGCTGCGCGAGAAGCTCGACCGCGCGAGCGCCGCCGACGGCAAGCACTACCTGCTGACCGCCGCCGTGCCCGCGTCCGGCTGGCTGCTGCGCGGCATGGAGGCCTTCCAGGTCACCAAGTACCTGGACTACCTCAACGTCATGAGCTACGACCTGCACGGCTCGTGGAACCACTTCGTCGGCCCGAACGCCGCGCTGTACGACAACGGCAAGGACGGCGAGCTGGCCGCGGGCGGCGTGTACACCGCCCCGCAGTACGAGGGCGTCGGCTACCTGAACACGGACTGGGCCTACCACTACTTCCGCGGGGCCATGCAGGCCGGGCGGATCAACATGGGCCTGCCGTTCTACACCCGCGGATGGCAGGGCGTGACCGGTGGCGTCAACGGCCTCGGCGGCACGGCCGCGTTGCCGGACCAGACGAAGTGCCCGGCGGGCACCGGCGGCACGGTCGGGTCGACCACGCCGTGCGGCAACGGCGCGATCGGCATCGACAACCTGTGGCACGACAGCACCGCGGGCAACGCGGAGGTGCCGTCGGGCGTGAACCCGATGTGGCACGCGATGAACCTGCAGAACGGGATCACGCCGGACTACCTGGCCGCGTACGGGTTGACGCCGGACACCGACCCGACGGACCGGATCACCGGCACGTACGCGCGCAACTACGACACGACGCTCGTGTCGCCGTGGCTGTGGAACGCCACCAAGAAGGTGTTCCTGTCCACCGAGGACGAGACCTCGGTTGCCACGAAGGCGAAGTACATCGCCGACAAGGGCATCGGCGGCGTGATGATCTGGGAGCTCGCCGGGGACTACAAGTACGACTCGGTGAAGAAGCAGTACACCATCGGCGACACGCTGCTGACGAAGATCAACGACGGTCTGCGCGGAGCCGCTCCGTACGGGAACCTCAAGGCCTCCACGGCCACGCCCGCCGACGTGCTGAACGTGTCGGCCGTCGTGGGCGGGTTCGCGTTGGGCGACGCCAACTACCCGATCACGCCGAAGCTGAAGGTCACCAACAACTCCACGGTCACGATCCCCGGTGGGACGAAGATCGAGTTCGACTACGGCACCAGCGCTCCGGGGAGCATGACCGACCAGTCCGGGTTCGGACTGTCCGTGGTCTCCAAGGGGCACACCGGGGCCAACGTCGGCGGACTGCGCGGCGACTTCCAGCACGTGTCGGTGACGATGCCGTCGTGGCAGACGCTGGCGCCGGGCGCGAGCGTGGACATCACGATCAACTACCAGCTGCCGATCTCGTCGCCGTCGAACTTCCGGTTCACCTTCGGCGGCAAGACCTACGCGATCGCGTCGGACTACCCGCGCGGGACGGTCGGCGGCCCGACTACCACGTCGTCGTCGACCACGACCACGACGTCCACCACGACCACGACGTCGACCACCACCACGACGCCGACCACCACCACCACCACGACCACTCCGCCGGGCAACTGCTCCGTGGCGGCGTGGGACCGGACGAAGGTGTACGTCGGCACGAACGTGGTGTCGTGGAAGAGCCGAAAGTGGACCGCGCAGTGGTGGACCACGGGCGAGGAGCCCGGGACCACCGGCGAGTGGGGCGTGTGGCGGGACAGCGGGGCTTGCTGATCGCCTGACGTGAACGAGGGGGGCGCATCCGGCTTCGGCCGGGTGCGCCCCCTTTTTTTTGGTTCACGGAGCCGTCAGCGGTGCGTCGTGCCCGCCGGGATCCGGTACGGGGCGGGCAGTGCCAGTGCGGTGAGCGCGGGGACTTCGGTGAAGGCGCCGGCGCCGTCGTTGCGGAAGTGCCGGAGGACGTTCACGCCGCCGGACCGCCGTTCGATGACGCCCGCGTCCGGGATGCCGTCGGAGTCGACGTCGATCGGGAAGACCTCCAGGTTCGTGGTGTAGGGCGCCGGCGACGTGGCCAGCACCGCTTTGGGCGCGCCGTTGCCGAAGTGCACCTCGGCGCGGGGGCCCTCACCCGCGGAGTCGCACCTGCGGGACACGAGCATGTCCTGCCCGCCGTCGCCGTTGAAGTCGACGAAGTAGTGCTGCGGCACCGCTTTCTGGCTGCACACGCTGAACGGCCCTGGCACGATCGCGCCCTGCGCGGTGCTCAGCAGCGCGTGCGCGGTCCTCTGCTGGTCGGTGGACTGCCAGATGTCGCCGAGCCCGTCGCCGTTGAAGTCCACCGTCTCGATAGCGCTCGGCATGCTCAGCCCGTCGTACCTCGCGATCGGCTGGAACCGGCTCAGCACCAGCAGGTCCGGCCCGTCGAACCCGTCGAACTGGGTGGTGACCAGCTCGGTCTCCCCGTCCCCCTTGAGGTCGACCGCGACGCCCATGTTCGGGCACCTCGGCTCCCTCGTCATCGGCGAGGTGTAGCTGTGCACGACCGGCGCCAGGTAGGTGCCGTCCGGTTTCCTGGTCTCGACGCTCACCGTGCAGGTGGGGTTGCCGATCCCGATGCGGCCGAGGGTGGCGCGATCGAGCCTGCCGTCCCCGTCGAGGTCGCCGATGATCGGCTGGTTCGCCAGGTTCGCCAGCGCCGGTGAGTGGACCCCGAGAAGTGCGGTGAAAGTGACTGCGAGCAGGACGAGGAGTCGTCGCATGTAAGTACCTCCACCTGGGGAAGCGCCGACCCTGGCCCGAGTGTTACGTCACGGAACCCGATCGGCCTACCGGCGGGTTGTCCCGACTTTCGCCACTCCCGGCCGGGGAATGCGCTAGGCGGCCTAAGGCCCTTGCGGCGTAAGGCGCGTGAACCTCCGATGCCCGGCGCCGCCCCTTACGTCGACTCTCGGTGTCACGAGCAAGCGACCCGAGGGAGTGGACATGAGCGTCGAGTGGACGCCGGAAGCGATCAAGGCGGAGATCGACTACCGGCAGGGTGCGATGAGGGCTGACGCGGAGCACGTGCGGGAGTTCCGGCGGACCTCCGGGCGCAAGGTGTCGTGGTGGGCGAAGGTGGCCGGGCTCGCTCGGTCGGACGTGCCGGAGCGTCGGGGC
The DNA here is from genome assembly GCF_042738955.1 of Umezawaea sp. NPDC059074. Classification (NCBI taxonomy): domain Bacteria; kingdom Bacillati; phylum Actinomycetota; class Actinomycetes; order Pseudonocardiales; family Pseudonocardiaceae; genus Umezawaea; species Umezawaea sp. NPDC059074. The sequence goes on along the minus strand of NZ_JBHYHC010000013.1, from coordinate 99,734 downwards.
GATGCCGCCTGAGGTGTGCGAACATGCCTGTCGTGGCGCGTCTTGGTTCCGGCATCCCCCTGGTGGCCCGCGGTCGGGAGATGGGGCGGCTGCGGGCCGCTCTGGCGGCCGCGGCCGGGGGGAAGGCGTCCGCCGTGCTGCTCGCGGGGGACGCGGGGGTCGGCAAGACGCGCGTCGTGGACGAGTTGGCGTCCGCCGAGGGCACGCTCGTGCTGACCGGGCGGTGCCTGGACGTCGGGGAGATCGGCATCCCTTACCTCCCGTTCGCCGAAGTGCTCGGGCAGGTAAGGGATCGGGGGCTGCTCGACATCTCCGGGCGGCCCGCCCTCGCACGGTTGTTGCCGGAGTTGGCGCTGCCGGTCGGGCGGGACGAGGCTCGGGAGAGTTCGAACCAGCTGTTCCCGCAGGGGCGGCGGTCCGAACAGGACGTCGGGCAGCTCCAGCTGTTCGACGCCGTCCACGGGCTGCTGGGGGACCTGGCCGAGCGGCACACGGTGCTGCTGGTGCTGGAGGACCTGCACTGGGCGGACGCGTCGACGCGCTACCTCCTGTCGTTCCTGCTGTCCCGGCTGCGGTCGCAGCGGCTGCTGATCGTCGGCACCTACCGGTCCGACGACCTGCACCGCGCGCACCCGTTGCGGCCCTTGCTGACCGAGCTGCTGCGGCTGCCCGCGGTCGACCGGGTCGAGCTGCGGCCGTTCGGCGAGGAGGACTCGCGGGCGTTCGTGGACGCGCTGGCCGACGAGCTCCCGGACGACGTGGTGCGCGAGGTCGCGGAACGGTCGGAGGGCAACCCGTTCTTCGCGGAGGAACTGCTCGCCGCCGCGAGCTGCCTGCCCAGCGGCGGGATGCCGTCGGCGTTGGCGGACGTGCTGCTGACCCGCATCGAACGGCTCGGCCCCGGCACCCAGCACGTGGTGCGGGTCGCGTCCATCGGCGGCCGCCGGGTGAGCCACGACCGGCTGCGGACCGTGGCGGGGCTGGACGACGTGGCCCTGGACGTGGCGCTGCGGGAGGCCGTGCAGCACCACGTGCTGCTGGTCGGCGAGGGCGACGAGATCTACGTGTTCCGGCACGCCCTGTTGCAGGAGGCGGTGTACGGGGACCTGCTGCCGGGAGAGCGGGTGCGGCTGCACGCGGCGTACGCGCGGTACCTGACCGGGCGCACGGGCCGCGGCGTCGCCGCCGGGTTGGCCTACCACAGCCTGGAGTCGCACGACCTGCCGCGCGCGTTGGCCGCGTCGGTCGACGCCGGGCAGGAGGCGCACCAGACCGGCGCGCCCGCCGAGGCGCTGCGGCACTTCGAGCAGGCGTTGAAGGTGTGGGACGCGGTCGCGGAGGACCAGCGGCCCCCGGACGTGACGGAACTGGTGTTGTTGAGCCGGGCGTCTTGGTCGGCGGGCACGGCCGGGCAGCCGGAACGGGCGCTCGCGTTCGCCCGGTCCGCGACGAAGGTCGTCGACCCGGCCGACCCGGAGAAGGCCGCGGAGATGTGGCGGCGGGTCGCCCAGGCGTCGCAGGGCCTCGACGGGCACGACCAGGAGATGTACGAGGCCGTCGACCAGGCGTGGAGCCTGGTGCGGGACCGGCCCGCGAGCGCGTCCCGCGCGTGGGTGCTGGCCGTGTCGGCGTCGTGCCTGCGCTACGCCCGCGACCTGCCGCTCGCCCGTGAACGCGCCGAGATGGCCGTGCGGGACGGTCGGGCGTCCGGCGCGGCGGGGGCCGTGGCGGACGCGCTGGCGACGTTGGGCCTGCTGGACGACAGCGACAACCGCACGGAGTCCGCGCGCGAGCACCTCGCCGAGGCGATCGAGAACGCGGCCGAGGTCGACGCGGTGAACACCGAGCTGCGCGCCCGGTACTTCCTGGGCATGCACTTCTACGACCGCGGCGAACTCGGGCGGGCGCGGGAGGTGTTCGAGGAGGCGGCGTCGCGCGCCAAGGTCAAGGGGATGATCTGGAGCGGGTTCGGCCTGGAGATCCGGGTGCTGCTGGCGCTCACGCTCTACCACCTCGGCCGCTGGGACGAGAGCGCCGCGGCCGCCGAACCGCCCGGTCTGGCCGTGTCCAGCACGGTCGTCGCGCGGCTCGCCGCGGCGGGCACGCACGTCGCCGTCAGCCGCGGCGACTTCGAGCACGCCGAACGCCTGATCGGCGAACTGCGCAAGGACTGGCACCGGGACGTGCAGATCGCCCTCATCACCGGCGGCACGGGCGCGGAACTGGCGCAGTGGCGCGGCACGCCGGAGGTGGCGGTCGAGCGGGTCGCGGACACCATCGACTGGACCCGCCGGTTGGACGGCGAGTGGCTGCTCGCGGGCATCCGGCTCGGGGCGCTCGGCATCGCCGGGCACGCCGACGTGGCCGCCAACGCCCGCCGCCGCCGGGACAAGGCGGGCGAGGCGAAGGCCGTCGCCGAGGGCCACCGGCTGGCCGACTACGCCCGTGCCACGGCCGTGAACGGGCTGCCGCGCACCGGCGTCCTCGGGCCGGAAGGCCAGGCGTGGCTGGCCCGCGCCGAAGCCGAGGAGAGCCGGCTGGGCGGCGCGGGCGACCCCGAGCTGTGGGCGAAGGCCGTGGACGGCTTCGCCTTCGGCATGGTGTTCGAGCAGGCCGTGTGCCGGTGGCGACTGGCCGAGGCCCTGCTGGGCGCGGACCGCCGCGACGAGGCCGCGACCCACCTGCGGGAGACCGCCGAGTTCGCCCGCGACCTCGGCGCGGCCCCGCTCCTCGACGCCGTCACCCAGGCCGCCCGCCGGGCCAGGATCACCCTGCGCGCGACCGAGACCGAACCCCGCGACCACGTGGACCCGTTCACCCCGCGGGAACGGTCCGTGCTCGGCCTCGTCGCGCTCGGGCGCACCAACCGCGAGGTCGGCGAGGAGCTGTACATCAGCGAGAAGACGGTCAGCGTCCACCTCACCCGCATCATGGCCAAGCTCGGCGCGGGCCGCCGCGCCGAAGCCGTCGCCATCGCCTACGACCGCGGCCTGCTGGACCCGAGCCAGGACGACCGAGGTCTCCGGTAGGGGTTCGTCAACCGAGGAGAACCCGCGTACTGGAGACCTCGTGAGCACCCCGGCGGTGGCCAGGGGGACGACGACACCGCACCCGGCGGTGTGCGGAGCCCGGTCTAGCGGAACTGCCAGGCCGTGGAGTGCAGGGGATCCGAGCCGGGTCCTCCGTAGGTGACCTGGATCAGGGGCGTGCGGTCGGCGAGCGCCTCGGAGCGCATGATCAGGACCTTGCCGCTGTGCCGGGCGACGAGCTGCGGGAAGCCGGCGACACCGCTGTCCCCCTCCTTCCACTGCTGGTTGAAGTCGAGGTTGCACGGGTTCTGGACGACCGGGGCGCTCTCGGCCTGGCTGGCGTCCTTCACGGCCATGCACTGCCCGCTGGCGGCGACCCGGAGCCGGAAGTAGCCGCTGTCGGTGGGCAGCTTCTCCCACAGCTGCGCGACGGTGCCGTTGCAGGTGTAGATCTGGACCTTGGCACCGGACGTCTGGCTGGCGCCGTCGACGTCCACGCACGTGCCGGTGTGCCAGGACACGATCGTCCGGAACTCCGCGAGCGCCGCGGGTCCGTCCGCCGTGGACCGGTCGGCGCTCGCCGCGGCCGGAGCCACCAGACACAGGCCGAGACCGGCGGCGAGCACCACCGCCTTGGACACCTCGCGCAGCAGAGTACGCATCCGCTTCCCCTTTCCCCTCAGGATTCGGAGGCCCGCAGGAGTGCCGGTGGCGGCCGCGATCGTCTCGACCGCGGCCACCACACCCCCTGGCTGGGTCCTCCTCGAACAGGAAGCCACCGTCCCACGCCCCGTCGACAGTTCATCGACAATCCGGCGACAGCGCCGCCCCGACGTGCTAGGCGCGCTCCACCCTGATCCACAGCGCCGCGTCCGCCGTGGTCCCGTCGGCCGACAGGCGGGTGCTGAGGATCTCCGGGCCCGGCACGCTGCGGTACGGGTTGGACGGGAACCACTGGGTGAACACGTCGCGCCACACCTCCTGGAGCACCTTCGGGAACTCGCCCGAGCTCTCGAACACCGCCCACGTGCCCGCGGGCACGTCGAGCGCGTCCAGGTCGTCCGGCACGGTCGCTCCGCTGGCCACGGCGTAGTAGTAGTCGAGTTCCGTGCCCTCCTCGCGGCCGTCGGCGATGTTCACGCTGACGTTGAGCACCCCCGCGGGCTCCTGGTCCGACAGCGCCGCGACGCGCTCCCGCACCTCCGGGTCCAGGCCCTTCACGAACTCGACGATCGCCGGGTTCATCCCCTCGTGCACCAGCGGCACCCGCTCCTTGCGGCCCACCAGCCGGAACGCGTCCTTCTCCACGACCTTGTACTCCATGCTGCCACTCCCTTCGACGACGAGGCGGAAGGACATCCGGGGCTGGGACCGCAGGGCCGCGCCGGTCCTGCGGGCCTCACCGGGGCCGACGCCGTGCACGGCCCGGAACGCCCTGGCGAACGCCTCGCCCGAGCCGTAGCCGTACCGCACGGCGATGTCGAGCAGCGTCTCCCCGCCCGCCAGCACGTCGGCGCCCGCGACCGTGAGCCGCCTGCGCCGCACGTACTCCGACAGGGGCATCCCCGCCAGCGCGGAGAACAGCCGCCGCAGGTGGTACTCCGACGTCAGCGCGATCCGCGCCAGGTCGGCCACCTCGACGGTCCCCTCCAGGTTCCGCTCGACGTGCTCCATGGCCTGGTTCAGCCGTTCCAGCACTCCGGCCTCCCTTCCTCGACGCCAATGCTGCGGCCCGCACACCCTGCCGCACCCGACACTTGGGAGCCCGGTCCGGTCGGGTCGTGCGACCACGGGAGGACCCGAAGTCATCCTTGAGGGTGAGGCCGAGGTGGGCGTGAGGAGTGATGTCCGCGCACACCGCCGCTGCCTAGGTTTTCCCTTGTCAGCGTGACGATGAGCGAATGGGGCAGGGAATGTCTGCAGTGGTGTCCGAGACGGGCCGGGTTGGCACGCAAGCCGCCGTCGCCGCCTCCGGCCTGGTGAAGGTGTACGGCAAGGGCGACACCGCGGTGCGGGCGCTCGGCGGCGTGAGCGTCGCGTTCCAGGCCGGGAAGTTCACCGCCATCATGGGCCCCTCCGGCTCCGGCAAGTCGACCCTCATGCACTGCCTCGCGGGCCTGGACAACGTCGACGGCGGGTCCGTCCACATCGGCGGGACCGAGATCACCGGCCTCAACGACAAGGACCTCACCAAGCTCCGCCGCGACCGGATCGGGTTCGTCTTCCAGGCGTTCAACCTGCTGCCCACGCTGTCCGCCGAGGCGAACATCCTGCTGGGCCTGGAACTCGCGGGCCGCAAGCCCGACAAGCAGTGGTTCGACACCATCGTCGACGTGCTCGGCCTGCGCGACCGGTTGAAGCACAAGCCGTCCGAGCTGTCCGGCGGCCAGCAGCAGCGCGTGGCCTGCGCCCGCGCGCTGGTCGCCCGCCCGGACGTGGTGTTCGCCGACGAGCCGACCGGCAACCTGGACTCGCGCTCCGGCGCCGAGGTCCTCGACTTCCTGCGGATGTCCGTGCGCAAGCTCGGCCAGACCGTGATCATGGTGACCCACGACCCCGTCGCCGCGTCCTACGCCGACCGCGTCGTGCTGCTCGCCGACGGCCACCTCGCGGGCGAGATCCAGGACCCGACCGCCGACTCGGTGCTCTCCGCGCTCAAGCACCTGGGGGCGTGATGCTGAAGACCATCCTCGCGGGCGTGAAGGCGCGCACCGCGCGGCTCCTGCTGTCCTCCATCGCGATCATGCTCGGCGTCGCCTTCGTCAGCGGCACGCTGGTGCTCGGCGACGGCATCACCGAGGGCATGAAGGACGAGTTCGCCAAGAGCGCCCGCGGCGTCGACCTGTCGATGTCGCTCACCGGCGAGGGCCCGGAGTCCGACACCGGCATCACCCAGGCCACGCTGGACAAGGTCCGCGCGACGCCGGGGGTGGCGGGCGCGGACGTCCGCAGCGTCATCTCCGCCGCGCTGCTCACCGCGAACGGCAAGGCCAAGCCCGCCACCGCGGGCCCGCTGGCGTCCACCCCGGACCTGCGCGAGTACGACCTCAAGGACGGCCGCTTCCCCACGTCGGCCTCCGAGACCGCCGTCGACGTGCGGGCGCTGAAGACGGCGAACCTGTCGATGGGCCAGCAGATCACGGTGCTGGACAAGAACGACGGCAAGCACTCGTTCACGATCGTCGGCACGTTCGCGCAGGGCGCGAACTCGATGTCGCTCGGCGGCAGCGAGCACCTCGTCGTGCTGCCCGAGGTCCTGCCCGAACTGGCGGAGAAGGTCCGCGGCTACGAGCTGGTCGCCACGGCCGCTCCCGGCGTGACGCAGCGGCAGCTGGTCGACGCGGTCAAGAAGTCCGTCGGCGAGGACAAGGGCTACTCGTTCCAGACCGGCGACGAGCTGACCACCTCGACGCTGAAGCAGATCAGCGAGCAGGCCTCGCAGATCACCCAGGTGCTGCTGGCGTTCGCGCTGATCGCGCTGGTGGTCGCGGCCATGGTCATCTACAACACGTTCACCATCCTGGTCACCCAGCGCACCAGGGAGCTCGCCCTCATGCGCTGCGTCGGCGCGAGCCGCGGCCAGGTGTTCGGCAGCGTCATCGCCGAGGCCGTCGCGATGGGCCTGTTCGCCTCGGTCATCGGCCTGTTCGGCGGGATCGGCGTCTCCGCGCTGCTCCAGACCGTCATCGGGGCCTTCTCCGACGACAACACGGTCGTCCGCCTGCCCGTCACGCTCACCACCGTGCTCGCCGCGTTCGGCGTCGGCGTCCTGATCACGGTGATCTCGGCGGCGCTGCCAGCCCGCAAGGCCACCAAGGTCGCCCCCGTCGCCGCGCTGCGCTCGCAGCTCGACAGCAGCGAGGAGGTCGCCCGCACCGGCAAGTGGCGGATCGCGTTCGCCGTCCTGTTCGGCCTGGCCGGAGCGGCGGTGATCTCGTTCGGGATGGGCATGGAGGAGGAGGCCGCCATGCTCGTGACCGGCACCGGCACGATGCTGCTGCTGGCCATGGTCGTCACGCTCGGCCCGGTGCTCGTGGGCCCGGTCAACCGCGTGCTCGGCGTCGTGCCGAGGGCCCTGTTCGGCGTGCCGGCGAAGCTCGCGTCCGGCAACGCGGGCCGCAACCCCAAGCGCACCGCCGCCACCACGGCCGCGCTGATGATCGGCGTCACCATCGTCAGCCTGGTCACCGTCGTGGCGACCAGCGCGAAGGAGACCGCGAACGCCGAGGTCGACCAGCGCTTCCCGGCGGACTACACGGTCACCACGTCCGTCTACAGCAAGCAGCTCCCGCAGGAGCTGGTCGACCAGCTCGCCGGGCTCCCCGAGGTCGGCAAGGTGGCCCCGATGGCCGCGTTCTCCCCGGAGAGCGCCGACAACTCCAAGTTCAGCGCCTACCTCCTGGGCACGACCCCGGCCATGATCGGCGACCTGGTCCGGCCCAAGGCGTCCTCGGGCACCATCACCGGTCTGAAGGACGGCGACGTGGCCCTGGACAGCCGCTTCGCCAAGCGCTCCGGCCTGGCCGTCGGCGACGTCCTGCCCCAGGGCGTCGGCGACACCAAGCGGGACCTGAAGGTCGTCGCCATCGTCGACGGCCTCCAGGGCAACGGCCTGGTCACCCTGGACACGCTGAACTCGTTCAAGCCCACCACCGCGGGCTACGAGAGCGTCCTGGTGAAGCTCAAGGACGGCGTCACGACCGAGACGGGCCGCGCCGCGGTCGAGAAGGTCACCGACGCCTCGCCGATCGCCGTCATCGACAGCGCCGCCGAGACGAAGGCGCAGCTGAACACCCAGGTCGACCAGGTGTTGGGCTTCATCTGGGCCCTCATCGGCCTGGCCGTGATCATCGCCCTCTTCGGCATCGCCAACACGCTGACGCTGTCGGTGCTGGAGCGCACCAGGGAGTCCGCGCTGCTGCGGGCGCTCGGCCTCACCAAGGGGCAGCTGCGCTCGATGCTGGTGATCGAGTCGGTCCTGATGGCCGTCATGGGCGCCGCCATCGGCCTGGTGCTGGGCATCGGCTTCGGCTGGATCCTCGTCAAGGCCATGTCGTCGGCCAGCTTCGCCATCACGTTCGCCGTCCCGGCGGGCCAGATCGGCGCGATGCTGCTGGCCGCCGTGCTCGCCGCGATGCTCGCCGCGGCCATGCCCGCCCGCCGCGCGGGCCGCACCTCGGTCGTCGCCGGTATGGCCGAAGCCTGACCACCCGGTCCGCTCTCCGTCGGGGGAGCGCGGACCGTCGCCCCCGGTGCCCCGCGTCCCTCACGGCGCGGGGCATCGGCATGTCCGGGGTGGCGGGAAGTTGCCAATCAGCAGGTCAGGGCTCTGATCCGGGGTGGTGGTCGACATCTTCCCGGCACCGACCGAAGCCTTAAGTGTACTGTACGTACAGTTCACTTAAGGAGAATCCATGCGTACCTGGTTCATCACCGGAGCGTCCCGCGGCCTCGGCCGGGCCATCGCCCGCGCGGCGCTGGCGAAGGGCGACCGGGTCGTCGCCACCGCGCGCGACGCGGCCTCGATCGACCTGACGGGCCCGGAGCCCGACCGGCTGCTCGCCCTCCCCCTGGACGTCACCGACCACGCCTCGATCGACCGGGCGGTGCTCGCCGCCACGGAGGCGTTCGGCCGGATCGACGTGCTGGTCAACAACGCGGGCTTCGGGCTGCTCGGCGCGATCGAGGAGGTGACCGACGCCGAGGTCCGCCGGGTGTTCGAGACCAACGTGTTCGGGCTGCTCGCGGTCACCCGCGCCGTCCTGCCCGTGCTGCGACGGCAGCGGGCGGGGCACGTCGTCATGATCTCGTCGGTCGGCGGCTTCTCCGGCGCGTCCGGCTGGGGCGCCTACAACGCGACGAAGTTCGCGGTGGAGGGCGCTTCCGAGGCCCTGGCGGCCGAGGCCGCCCCGCTGGGCGTCAAGGTCACGATCGTCGAACCCGGCGGGTTCCGGACCGACTTCCTCGACGGCGGGTCGCTGCTCACCGGCGAGCGGGTCGTCGAGGACTACGCCGCCACGGTCGGGCGCACCCGCCTCGACGCGGCGGCCGCGCACGGCAACCAGAGCGGCCACCCGGACCGCTTGGCGGACGCCGTCGTCACCGTGGTCGAGGACCCCAATCCGCCGCTGCGGCTGGTGCTGGGCAGTGCCGCCCTCGCGCGCAGCCAGCGCAAGCTCGACCAGGCGCAGGCGGACTTCGACGCGTGGCGCGCGGTCACCGACGCCGTCGACGAAGAGCCAGTCCGGACCACGTCGTGACCGCCTGTTCGCGCGTCGACCCCCGACCCCCGACCGACCCCCGCGCCGAACCCGCGATCGCCACGGGTTCCACTCCGAAAGGCTCCTCGATGGTCGACGACAGGACCGGGGCCACCACCCGGCGTCGCCTGCTCCGCCTGACGGCCGCGCTCGCGACCGCCGCGCCCCTCACCGCCCTCGTGCCGGGCGGCACTGCGGGAGCGACGCCCGACCGTCGCGTGCGCCAGGTGGTGCTCGTGCCGCGGTTCGGCGGTGATCCCACCTCCGACTGGTACCCGTGGCTGTCCCGCCGACTGGCCGACCTCGGCGTCCGGCTGAAGGTGGTGCGGCTGCTGCCCGAGCCGACCGCTCCGGGCGTCGACCAGATGGTGGCGGCCATCGCCAAGGCGGTCGGGGACGACCGGGCGGGCACCCTGCTGGTCGGGCACAGCGTCGGCAGCCGGGCGCTGCTCGCCTACCTGAGCCGGCACGGAAAGGGCCGCGCGTTCGCCGGGCTGGTCTCGGTCGCGGGCTGGTTCACGGTGGACGACCTCGGCTCGTACCCCGCGCTCGTGCCGTGGGTGGACCTGGCGGTCGACGCCGCGGCGATCACCGCGGCGGCCGGGCCGATCACCGTGCACCTGTCGGACGACGACCCGTTCACCGCGGACTGGCGGACCAACGCGGGCAGGTGGTTGGCCGAGCTGGGCGCTTCGGTGCACCTCACGCCCGGTGCGGGCCACTTCATGGCGACCACCGCGCCCCAGGTCGTCGACACGATCCGCGCGGTGGGCGACCGTAGTATGGCGCGGTGACCGATCAAGAAGGCCCCCGTTCCGGGAGGACGTCCGCGGCGCCTTCCGGAGCGGAGACCCCCGCGGTGGAGCACCCGCGCACCCGCCGCGCCCGCAAGGCGGTGCTGGACGCCGCCACCGCCCTGATGCTCGAACACGGCCCCAACGCCGTCACCGTGGACCAGATCGCCGCCCTGGCGGGCGCGAGCAAGGCCACGATCTACAAGCACTGGCCCAACAAGACCGCGGTCACCATCGACGCCTTCGCCGCCCACATGGCCCAGGAGGTGCCCCGGCCGGACACCGGGTCCACCCGCCGGGACCTCACCGAGCAGGTCGTCGCGGTCTGCGCCTTCTACTCCTCGTCGGCGGGCCGGATCTTCGCGCAGCTGATCGCGGACGTGCAGACCGACCCGGACGGCGCGGGCCTGTTCCTGGACCGGTTCCTCGCCGGTCGGCGGCAAGCCGTGCGGGAGCTGTGGGACCGGGGCGTGGCGCGCGGCGACATCCGGCCGGGGACCGACGTCGAGATCGGCATCGACGTGCTGTTCGGGCCCGCGATCTTCCGGCTGATGACGGGCCACGCGCCGCTGGACCCGGCCTCGGCCGTAGCTATCGCCGACGCCGTCCTCGACGGCCTCCTCGACGACCGCGCCCCGGTGGGCTGAGTCACCCCGGCAGGCGGGCGAAGAGGAGCGCGCCGGGCACCTCCTCGTCGGGGTTCAGCAGCGTTTGCGCCTCGATCGCGAACCCGGCGGCGCGCAACCAGTCCGCGACCCGCTCCGGCCGACGGCGGTGGACGCGCACCCTCATCGGGTGGCCGCCGTAGCCCTCGGTCTTCAGCCGCGACCCGTCGCCGACGTGGAACCCGACCTGCACCCGACCACCGGGCCGCAGCACCCGCCGGAACTCGTCGAACACCCCCGGCACCTCCTCGTCCGGCACGTGGATCAGCGACCACCAGGCCAGCACCCCCGCGAGCGAGGCGTCGGGGAGGTCGAGGTCGGTCATGGAGCCGACCTCGAACCGCACGCCGGGGTGTTCCCGCCGGGCCACCTCGACCATGCCGGGGGAGAGGTCCACGCCGAACGCGTCGACGCCCAGCGCGCGCAGGTCGGCGGTGACGTGACCGGGCCCGCAGCCCACGTCCGCCACCGGTCCGCCCCCGTCCGCGCGCACGACGTCCGCGAACACCGCCAGCGCGGCCCGCAGGTGCGGCAGTCCGGAGAGGCCGTCGCGCAGCTGGTCGGCGTAGCTGGAGGCCACGGTGTCGTAGGAGGTCCGGGTGTCGGTCGGCCAGGTCATGGCGGACGACCGTAGTGCTCCGAACAGAAAATTAATCTTCTTCCCACGCGTCACGTCCGGGCCCGAAGCCCCTCTACCTGGGTGCGGGGTTGGCTCGGGCGAGGGCCGGGCCAACCCCCGCCTCTTGCCCCGCTGGGCCGTTCGGAGCACAGTTCACCCGGAGTTCACCCGTACTGGTGCTGCCGCCGCCACCTCGTACTGCTGAAATCACCGTCAGCGTCGCGTTCACCACGCGACGGCACCGGGAGCGGTCCTAAGGTTACGGAACGATGTCGACAACGGGGCTCCGGCTTGACAGCGGTCGCCGCCACGTCGACTGTGAGAGCGCTCTCACCACGTCGGGTCGCGCGGGAGAGCGCGTCGAGGAGGATGGATGAGCAAGAGTCTGGCCGGTCGGGCGGCGACGGCCGTGGTGGCCGTCCTGGCCGTGTCGAGCGCGGCGGCCTGCGGGGGAGGGGCGGGAGCGGACGGCGGGAAGGTCAAGCTGTCCATCGGCGTCTTCTCCGACTTCGGGTACGACACCCTGGTCAAGGAGTACCAGGCCGCGCACCCGACCATCGAGATCGAGCAGCGCAAGGTCAAGATGGAGCAGCACCACACCCAGCTCGCGACCCAGCTGGCCGGCGGGCGCGGAGCCGCCGACATCGTTGCCATCGAGGAGGGCAACGTCGCGCAGTTCCGCCAGTCCAAGGACAAGTTCGTGAACCTCGCGGACTACGGCGCCAAGGACCTCGCGGGCCAGTGGACGCCGTGGAAGTGGAACCAGGGCACGGCGGACGACGGGAACTTCGTCCTGGGGCTCGGCACGGACATGGGCAGCCTCGCCCTGTGCTACCGCCGCGACCTGTTCGAGGCGGCCGGGCTGCCGGTCGACCGCGAGGCGGTCGGCAAGCTGTGGCCCACGTGGCAGGACTACGTCGCCACCGCGCAGACCTTCACCGACAAGACGCCGAACGTGAAGTTCGTCGACACGGCGCTGAACGTCTACAAGGCGATCCTCGACCAAGCGGAGGAGGGCTACTTCGCGAAGGCGGACGACTCCTACATCGCCGACAAGAACACCAAGGTCAGCGAGGGCTTCACGCTCGCGGCCGTGCTCGGCGAGAAGAAGCAGACCGGCGCGGTCGCGCCGTTCAGCCAGGAGTGGAACGTCGCGCTGAAGCAGGCGTCCTTCGCCACCACCACCTGCCCCGCGTGGGCGCTGGCGCTCATCAAGGCGGGCGCGGGCGACGAGGCCGCGGGCAAGTGGGACGTGGCCGCCGCGCCCGGCGCGGGCGGCAACTGGGGCGGGTCCTTCCTGGCCGTGCCGAAGCAGGGCGCGCACCCCAAGGAGGCCTACGAGCTGGCCAAGTGGCTGACCGCGCCCGAGCAGCAGAAGCGGATCTTCAAGGAGACCGGCAACCTGCCGAGCGAACCGGTGGCCTACAAGGACCCGGAGGTCACCGCGACCGTGAACGACTTCTTCAACAAGGCCCCGGTCGGCCAGATCTTCGCCGCCTCGGCCGAGAGCCTCCAGCCGACCTACCGCGGCACCAAGGACTCCAAGGTGACGCCGGTGTTCAGCAACGCGCTCGCGCGCGTGGAGCAGGGCAAGCAGAGCACGTCCGACGCGTTCGCGCAGGCGTTGAAGGAAGCGCAGGACGTCGCCAAGTGACGACGGAACACCACCAGCGGAGCGGGGCCTCGGCCCCGCTCCGTTCCACGTCGGGGCGGGAAAACCGGAGTTGGGCGCTCACGCGGTTCGACAACCGGTACACGCCGTACCTCGTGATCGCCCCGTTCTTCGTGGTGTTCGGGATCTTCGGCCTCTACCCGCTGCTCTACACCGCGTGGGTGTCGCTGCACGACTGGCAGCTCATCGACGGCGACCAGGGCTTCACCGGCCTGGACAACTACGCGAAGCTCTTGGGGGACGCCAACTTCTGGAACGCGCTCGGCAACACGCTGAGCCTGTTCGTGCTGTCGACCGTGCCGCAGCTGTTGGCGGCACTGGGGTTGGCGGCCGTGCTGGACCGCGGCCTGCGCGGCAGGCTGTTCTGGCGCGCGGGCGTCCTGCTGCCGAACGTGATCTCGGTGGCGGCCGTGGCGCTGGTGTTCGCGCAGCTGTACGGCCGGGACTTCGGCGTGGTGAACTACCTGCTCGGCCTGGTCGGGATCGACCCGGTCGACTGGCACGCCGAGACGTGGGCGTCGCACCTGGCGATCAGCTCCATGGTGATGTGGCGCTGGACCGGCTACAACGCCCTGATCTACCTGGCGGCCATGCAGTCCGTGCCGAAGGACATGCACGAGGCGGCCGTGCTCGACGGCGCGTCGCGGTGGCGGTCCTTCTGGTCCATCACGGTCCCGAGCATCCGCCCCACGATCCTGTTCACCGTGATCACGTCGACGATCGGCGGCATGCAGCTCTTCGTGGAGCCGCAGCTGTTCGACCCCGGCGGCACGGCGACCGGCACCGGCGGCTCGGACCGCCAGTTCCAGACCCTGGTGATGTACCTGTACGAGAAGGGATTCCGGTTGTTCGACGCGGGTTATTCGGCCACGATCGCCTGGGTGCTCTTCCTCGTGGTGCTGGTCGTCGCGGGGGTCAACTTCACGGTGGCGCGGCGCATCGCGTCCCAGGGCTGAGGGGGAAGCCGTGGTCTCGGTCGTGACCGCTCCGCCCGCCGTGCGACCGGGACGGGGCACCAAGCGCCGCAAGGCGTCCGGCGACCGCGCCGGACCGCTCCTGCACGCGCTGCTGGTGGTCGTGCTGGCCGCCTCGGTGTTTCCGCTGTACTTCTCGTTCGTGGTCGCCAGCAAGGACAACTCCGTGCTGGGGGAGGCCGTCCCGCCGCTGACGCCGGGGGGCAACCTGATCGAGAACATCACCAGGGTGTTCGACACCGTCGACTTCTCCCTGGCGATGATGAACTCCCTGATCGTCGCGAGCACCGTGGCGATCTCCAACGTCCTGCTGGGCGCGCTGGCCGGGTTCGCCTTCGCCCGCCTCAGGTTCCGGGGCCGCAACTCCCTGTTCCTGCTCGTCGTCGGCACCTCCATGGTGCCGGCCCAGCTCGGCGTGATCCCGCTCTACATGCTGATGTCCGACCTCGACTGGTACGGCACCCTCCAAGCCGTCATCGTGCCCGCGCTCATCGGCGCGTTCTCGGTGTTCTGGATGCGGCAGGCGTGCGAGGAGTCAGTGCCGTACGAACTCATCGAGGCCGCGAGGGTCGACGGGTGCTCGGTGTTGCGCACCTTCTGGCACGTCGCGCTTCCCGCTGTGCGACCGCAGGCCGCCGTCATGGGCATGTTCACGTTCATGACGGCGTGGAACGACTTCTTCTGGCCGCTGATCGTGCTCGACCCCAACGACAGCCCGACCGTCCAGGTCGCGCTGTCGGCGCTCGCCAGCGGCTACTACACCGACTACTCGCTCATGCTCGCCGGCGCATCCCTCGCGGTGCTGCCGGTCGTCGCGATCTTCATCCTGCTGTCCCGCCAGATCGTCGGCGGGATCATGCGGGGTGCGCTGAAGGGATGACCTGGATGACCACGACCGACCCGAGCCGTCTCGAGGGGGCAACCGCCCTCGACGTCGACACCCTCCGCTTCCCGCCGGACTTCGTCTGGGGCGCGGCCACGGCCGCGTTCCAGATCGAGGGCTCGATCTCCGCGGACGGCCGCACGCCGTCCATCTGGGACACCTTCGCCGCCACACCGGGCAAGGTGCTCAACGGGGACAACGGCGAACCCGCGTGCGACCACTACAACCGGTCCGCCGAGGACGTGGAGCTGATGGAGCGGCTCGGCCTCGCGGCCTACCGCTTCTCCGTGGCGTGGCCCCGGATCGTGCCCGCCGCGGACGGCGTCGTCGAGCCGCGCGGGCTCGCGTTCTACGACCGGCTCGTGGACCAGCTGCTGGCCAAGGGCATCCAGCCCGTCGCCACGCTCTACCACTGGGACCTCCCGCAGTGGCTGGAGGACGAGGGCGGCTGGCGCAACCGCGACACCGCGTACCGGTTCGCCGAGTACGCGAAGGTCGTGCACGGCCACCTCGGCGACCGGGTCAAGCTGTGGAGCACGCTCAACGAGCCGTGGTGCTCGGCGTTCCTCGGCCACCACAAGGGGATCCACGCGCCCGGCCTGAAGGACTCGCAGGCGTCCCTGGAGGCCATGCACCACCTGCTCCTGGCCCACGGCCTGGCGACGCGGGCGATGCGCGAGCAGGCCGCCGACGACCACAAGTTCTCCCTCGTCCTGAACTTCACCCAGGCCTGGGCCGACAACGATGACACCGCGTCCAAGGACGTCGTCCGCAAGGTCGACGGCCTGCACAACCGGATCTTCCTCGACCCGGTGCTCGGCAAGGGCTACCCGGCCGACGTCGTCGAGGACGTCGCGTGGCTCGGCGACTGGCAGCGCGTGGTCCAGGACGGCGACCTGGACGTCATCGCCACCCCGATCGACTTCCTGGGCGTGAACTACTACAGCCCGACGCGCGTCGCCCCGGCCGCGGACCCCGAGGTCGTCACCGACGGCCCGTTCCCCGGCCTGCGCGGCGCCGAGCTGCTGGACCCGCGCGGCGAGCTGACCAGCTTCGGCTGGGAGCAGAACGCCGACGCGTTCGCCGAGCTGCTCACCCGCCTCGGCCGCGACGTGGACGGCCTGCCGATCGTGATCACCGAGAACGGGTCCGCGTTCACCGACGTCGTCGCCGACGACGGCGGCGTCGACGACCCGCAGCGCGTCGCGTTCCTGCTGGACCACCTGCGGGCCGTGCACCGGGCCATCGAGTCGGGCGCCGACATCCGCGGGTACCTCGCGTGGTCGCTGCTGGACAACTTCGAGTGGGCCGAGGGGTACAGCCAGCGGTTCGGCGTCGTGCGCGTCGACTACGAGACCCAGGAGCGGACGGTCAAGCGCAGCGGCGAGGTGCTGGCGCGGATCATCGGCCGCAATTCCATTCCGGCCACCGGGTACGACGTGGAGTAGGACCCCTCACGAGGGGCGCGGGGGGTGTCACGGCCGGGGGCCGGGGCGCCCCTCACTCCATTCGGGGTGAATACGTCGGGCGATGCCCACGCACGGTTGTTCGTCCACGTCACCGCGTCACTCGAATGCCACTCGCCGTGGACTTGATCACGAGCGTTCCTCTGCTTCTCCCGCCCACGGGGCATTCGGGGCGTGTTCCCCGCGGTCACGGCGTGATGCCGCCGCTCAGGCCTCCGCGATCACGACGTGGTGCTGACTCTCATGCTTCTGCGGTGACGGCGTGGTGCTGCCTCTCGGGCCGCCGCGGTCGAGCGCGCTCGACAGGGTGTCGAGCCGTGTCCCGTGCTCAAGGCCCGAGTGCACGGGGCCGCACCTCTGGGAGCGCTCCCTTGGCCGCCCACCGCGCTCGTGCCTCCCGATTCCCGCCACGTTCGGGAGGACTTATCTTTCGCGCATTCCGGCACTTCCGCCGAGGCCGATCCCCGACCCGTCCCCGCCCCACTTCCGGCCCGTCTCCGCTCATCTCCGACCCCAATGTCGAATCGGAGGTCCCCCGCCCAGGGGGACCCCCGAATTCCACATTACTTGAGGGGTCCGACAAATACGGTGGGTTGATCGCGAGAATGGATAACCCTCGAACGAGTGGCCTTTTACGCGAGGAAAACACATCGGGTCACGAGAATGTCCCCCGATGGTGGCATCAAGTCGACTGGCGGCGCACGAGAATCGTCGGCAGCACTTCCCGGCGGGCGCGGACCGGTTCGTCGCGGAGCAGGCGGAGCAGGTGCGTGACCATGTGCGCGACCTGGTCGTTCGGGTCCTGCTTGACCGTCGTCAGCGGCGGCTCGGTGTGCGGGGCGATCAGCGGGTGGTCGTCGAAGCCGACCACGGCCACGTCCTGCGGCACGCGCTTGCCCGCCTCGCGCAGCGCGTCGAGCGCTCCCGCGGCCATCAGGTCGCTCGCGACGAACGCGGCGTCCAGGTCCGGCACCCGCTCCAGGAGCTTGGCCATGGCCTGCTTGCCGCCCTCGCGGTCGTAGTTGCCGCTCTCGGTCATCAACGCCGTCATGGCGTCGTCCGCGCCCACGGCGGTGCGCCAGCCCTGCACGCGGTCGATCGACGAGAACTCGTCCACCGTGCCCGTGACGCTGACGATCTTCTTGCGGCCCAACGACAACAGGTGCTCGGTCGCGACGACCGCGCCGCCGATGTTGTCGTTGTCGACCAGGTGCAGGCCGCGCAGCGGACCCCACGGGCGGCCCGCGTAGACGACCGGCAGCGGCAGCTTGCGGGCGATCGACGGCAGCTGGTCGCCCTTGTGCGGCGCGAACAGCAGCGCGCCGTCCACGTGGCCGCCCGCCAGGAAGCGCTCGGCACGCGCCTGGTCCTCGGGGGAGTGCACGAGCATCAGGACCATCTGCACGTCCGCCGCCGCCAAGGCGCGCGCGCCCGCCCTGATCAGCTGGCCGAAGTGCGGGTCGTCGAAGATCTTCGGCTCCGGCTCGGAGAACACCACCGCGACCGCGTCCGTGCGCCGGGTGACCAGCGACCGGGCCGCGTGGTTCGGCGTGTACCCGAGCTCCACCACCGCCGCCGTCACCGCCTCGTGCGCTTCGGGGCTCACCCGCGGCGAGGAGTTCAGCACCCTGGACGCCGTCGCCCTCGACACGCCCGCCCTCTCGGCGACGTCCTCCAGGGTGGGTCGTGCCGCGCGCTGCGGTTGAACGGACACGGGCACCACTCCTCGGCGATCGACGAACCGGCTCAGCTTAGCCGGGCCGACCGTCGAGGGGAGCGCTCCCACAAGGTGCGGTCAGCGAGTTCCGCCGATTCGCGCGGGCACGGTCGGAGTGGGCCTGCGCAGCGGGGCGGGCGTCGGCGTGATGGACAGCCGGAGCAGCCCGTCCTCCCGCCGCACGGCCGTCTCCAAGCCCGCGCGGGCGGCCGTCCTGGCGAGGCCGGTCTCCGACGGCAGGCACCACGCCACGAGCTCGCGGTACCCGGCCGCGCGGGCGGTGTCGGCCAGCGCGCACAGCAGCGCCGTGCCGACACCGCGGTGCTGCCACGCGTCCTCGACGAGCAGCGAGATCTCCGCGGTGTCCGGAGTGGACGTTCGGATCAGCTGGCCCAGCGCCACGACCTGGTCCGCGCACTGCGCGACCACCGTGCTGCCGCGCGGCGGGCTGAGCAGCCGGTGCAGCCAGCGCCGCGGCAGCGTGCGCATCCCGGAGTGGTAGCGGGTGAACAGGGTCCTCATGGAGCACCGCGCGTGCAGGGCGGCCACGGCGTCCTCGTCGCCCAGGTCGCCCGCCCGCAGCACCAGCGCCATGCCGTCCGCGCTGATCAGCGCCGTCGGCTGCGGGGTGGCCGTGCCGGACTCGTCGAGCAGGTCGATCAACGCCGCCGCGCGGGCCAGTTCGACCTGGGTGAACGGCGACCAGCCGCGCCGCGCGACGACCACCGAGCCGTCACGGGTGAGCACCCGCACGTGGTGGCCCGGCTTGTCGTCGTCCAGGTCGCCCTCCGACCCCCGCGGCACCACGACGACCGAGTCCGCGGCCAGCACGGCGCGCAGGGCGTCGCACACGCTTCCGGGGTGGCGCACGGCGTTGCCCGCCGCCCGCAGCGCGGCCGTCGGCGCGTCCACCAGGTCCCGCACGTCGGCGTTGGTGATGCCGATGCACCGCCCGCCCTCGGCGCGGATCGCCTCGACCAGGTCCGCGGGCAGCAGGCCTGGCGCGACCTGCACCACGAGTTCGTCGATCACGCCGCCGGGCACCGGGATGACCGCCAGCGCGAGCACGTTGCAGTCGCGTTCGGCCAGTCTGATGGTGACCCGCGCGAGCGCTCCGGGGCTGTCGTCCAGCTGGACGCGCAGTCGCCAGGTCAGCGGTGTGGTCTTGCCGGTGGACTCCATCGCCCCAGGGTCACGAACCCCTGTTGCCGCTGGGGGACGGGCTTGTTTCGACTTCCGCTCAGGAGTTGCAGGACGGCGGCGGCAGCGGGTTGAGCGGGCTGCACGGCCATTCCCGGTTCTTCGTGGTGGTCGTCGTCACGGGAGGCGGCGTCGTCGAGGCGGGCGGGGCCGCGGCCTCGGTCGTCGTGGTCACCGGCGGCGGCGCGGCGGGCGGGCGCTCGGTGGTCGTCGTGGTGGTGGTCGTCGTCGTGGACGAGGACGGGCTGCTGCTGGAGGGGCCGCTGCTGGAGGACGAGGCGGGTCTGGAGCCGGTGGTCGGCATGACGGTCGCCCAGTTCAAGCCGGGCTTCGTCGAATCGCTGGGCTGGCTTCCGGGACCGTCGAGGAGAACACCCAGCAGCACACCCGCCAAAGCCGATGCCGCGACGGCCCCGCCGCACGCGGCCCAGAGCACTCGCACAGCAAACTCCTTCTCGACAAACAAGCACGTGGGGAGTGTTCGTCCGAGACAGTACAGGTGGTTCGACCTCGGATAAATGCGTCAGCTGAACTTAATCGAGCCATTCCAGGGTCGTCGGAGATGTGCGGAACTCGGTGAACCGATCGATCTCCCCGGCCACCCATTCGGGTGTCGACGCGCTGACCGGGAAGAATGGCCCGACCGTCGTCCCGACGCGCTCGCCTTTGTGCTCGACGGGCCGCACAGCGGCGAACTTTCCGTTCACCACGACGACCCGTGACGGCCAACCACCACGTCTGTCCACACGGTCGGGTGAAATGCGGTCAGCGACCGCGCCGCAGCGCGTTCAGGTCCTGCTGGATCCGGTCGAGCCTGCGCTCGACGCTCCCGGCGCCCGCGATCCGCGCGAGCACGAGGCTCGCGCCGGACAGGCCCGCGACCAGCACCGCGCCGGTCATGTGCCACGTCGGCGCGTCGCCGGTGCAGGTGAAGACCTCGGCGAACCGGTCGTCGGAGCAGGCGGCGAACGGGACGGCGGCCAGACCGATGCTGGAGGCGGCCACCCCGCCGAGCAGCGCGGAGCCGAAGGTGCGCATGAGGTCGAACGCGGCGTTCGCGGTGCCGACCGCGCCGATCACGAACAACAGGGGGATCGGACTGGGGAACGGACCCGCCGCGGCGCAGCCGAGCATGAGAGCCCCCACGACCACCTGCCCGACGGTCGTCTCCGTGCTCGTTCGTGACACCACCGGGGGACTTTAACCCGTTCAGGTGAGCTGCCGTCAGAACTTCGTAAGGCCGGAACAGGAGTGTGGCGGACGTCTTCCGGTGTCTGATTTGTCGAGGATGGACGGATGGACGAGCAGAGGGTGGTGGGCATGTCCCGGCGGGTTGTGCGGATCGCGGTCGCGGTGGTCCTGGTCGTGGGGGTCGGGGTGGCGCTGGCCCTGTTCCAGCCGTGGCGGCTGGTGACGACGCGGACGGCGAACGAGGCGTTGCTGGTCCCGGTGGCGAGCAGCGGCCCGCCGATGACCACGAGCGCGCCGCTGACGACCACGTCCGCGCCGACCACGAGCGCCGCGCCGCCGCCGACCACGTCCGCGCCGGCCGAGCCCGTGGCTCCGCCTGCTCCCGCGCCCCCGAAGGGTCCGGTCGCGCTGGCTTCGGGGCCGTTCCGCTCGCTGGAGCACGCGACGACGGGGTCGGCGACGCTCGTGCGGCTGGCCGACGGCGGGCACGCGGTGCAGTTCGAGGCGCTGGACACCAGCGACGGGCCGGACCTCTACGTGTACCTGTCGGACAAGGCGTCCACGGCGGGGGAGGCGGAGTTCGGCAGGGGGTTCACCAGCCTGGGCAAGTTGAAGGCCAACCAGGGCAACCAGGTGTACGCCATCCCGGCCGACGCCGACCTGAGCGGCGTGCGGAGCGTGGTCATCTGGTGCCAGCGGTTCTCCGCGGGGTTCGCGGTAGCCCCGCTGGAACAGGCCTGAGACGCGGGCGAAACATACCCGGTGGTCTGGTCCAGATAGGGCCGCAATGCCGTATTGACGTATCTGGTCTAGACCTCATAACGTGGTCTGCGACACCCGGGGCCCGGGGGGGGGGGGTGGGCCACCCCCCCGGGGGCGTGGCGGCGGCTCTGGGGGGTGAGCCATCGGGGGCGGGGGGCGCGCCCCCCCCCCCCCCCCCCGGACTCGGAACCCCGGATCTTCGGTGGGACACTGGTCCCGATGCTCACCAGGACCATCGCCATCCACTACGTCCGGGCCGCCCTGCGCGGCGCGCTCCGCGGTGGCCACGACGTGACCCCCGTCCTCGCCGCCGCGGGCATCAGCCCGGCGCTGCTGGAGGACGACCGCGCTCGGGTCACGGCCGAGCAGTACACGCTGCTCATCCAGGGCCTGTGGGAGGCGTTGGACGACGAGCTGATGGGGTTCGGCGCGAAACCCAGCAAGCGCGGGTCGTTCCAGACCATGTGCCTGCTCGCGGTGCACTGCCCGGACCTGGGGTCGGCGCTGCGGCGGGGGCTGGACTTCTACGAGCTGCTGGACTCGCGGCCCGCCATGACGCTCGTCGAGGACGACGACGGGTACCGGCTGGAACTGGACCTGTCCGACGCCTCCGACCCGGACCACTTCCTGGCCGAGTCGCTGCTGGTGCTGTGGCACCGGTTCTCCAGCTGGCTGATCGGGCGGCGGATCCCGTTGCGGCGCGTGGACTTCACCTACCCGGAGCCCGCGCACGGCGGCGAGTACCACCTGATCTTCGGGTGCCCGCTGCGGTTCGAGGCGCCCGTCACGGCGTTGCGGTTCGACGCCCGGTTCCTGCGGATGCCGGTGGTGCAGGACGAGGGGGCGCTGCGGAGGTACCTGCGCGGGTCGCCCGCGGAGTTGTTGTCCCGCAGGGACTACGGGGCGAACACCGCCGGGCTCGTGCGGCGCATCCTGGGCAACGGGATCACCGGGGGACTGCCCGAGGTGGCCGGTCGGCTCGGGGTCAGCGCGCCCACGCTGCGGCGGAAGCTGGCGGCCGAGGGGACGTCGTTCCGCGAGGTGCGGGAGCAACTGCTGCGGGACCAGGCCGTGGCGAGCCTCGTGCGAGGCGGGGAGTCGGTGGAGGACCTGGCGCTGCGGCTGGGGTTCTCGGAGGCCAGCGCGTTCCACCGGGCGTTCAAGCGGTGGACGGGCAGCAGTCCGGGCGCGTACCGGGCCGGGTCGTGACGTCGGGGCCCCCACCGCGGGAGCCCCGACGCCCGGCCGCCTAGAACTTCTCGTTCTTCGCCGCGCGCTCGCGCAGCGACGCCGGTGGGCGGAAGCGCTCGCCGTAGGTGTCGGCGAGGTAGTCGGCCCGCTCCACGAAGGCCGGGAGGCCGTAGGAGTTGACGAACTGGAGGGTGCCGCCGGACCAGGGGGCGAAGCCGAAGCCGAAGATGCTGCCGATGTTCGCGTCGCGGACGCTGGTCAGCACACCCTCGTCCAGGCAGCGCACGGTCTCCAGCGACTGCACGAACAGCAGGCGGTCGGCGACGTCCTGCTCGGCCACGCCCGCGTCGTCCTTGGCGTAGCGGGTCAGCAGTTCCGGCCAGAGGAACTTCTTGGCGCCCTCGGGGTACTCGTAGAAGCCCGCGCCGCCGGACTTGCCGGTGCGGCCCAGCGCCACCAGCTCCTCGATGACCTTGAACGCCGGGTGGGTGCCCAGCGCCGCCGCCTCCGGGTCGTCGGCGAGGGTCTGGTCGCGGATCTTGAGCTGGAGGGTGAGCGTCACCTCGTCGGAGACCGCCAGCGGACCCACGGCCATGCCCGCCTTGCGGGCCACGTTCTCGATCAGGGCCGGGCGCACGCCCTCGGCGACCATCGTGACGGCCTCGGTGACGTACGTGCCGAACGTGCGCGAGGTGTAGAAACCCCTGCTGTCGTTGACGACGATGGGCGTCTTGCCGATCTGGAGGACGTAGTCGAACGCCTTGGCGAGGGTCTCGTCCGAGGTCTTCTCGCCCCGGATGATCTCCACCAGGCGCATCTTCTGCACCGGCGAGAAGAAGTGCAGGCCGATGAACTTCTCCGGGTCGGTCACCGCCGTCGCCAGGCCGGTGATCGGCAGCGTGGAGGTGTTGGAGGCGATCACGGCGTCCGGCAGGGCCGCCGCCTCGGCCGCGGGCAGGACCTTGCCCTTGAGCTCGCGGTTCTCGAACACCGCCTCGATGACCAGGTCGCAGCCCGCGAGGTCGGCGTCGGAGTCGGTCGCGGTGATGCCCGCGATCCCGTTGGCGCCCTTCTCGGCCGCCTCGCGGGTCACGTCCTTGAGCACGACCTCGATGCCCGCCTTGGCGCTGACCTCGGCGATGCCCGCGCCCATCATGCCCGCGCCGAGCACGCCCACCTTGGCGGTCTTCCGACGGTCCACTCCGGACGGTCGGGAGCCCCCGGCGTTGATCTCGTTGAGCTGGAACCAGAACGCGGTGATCATGTTCTTGGACACCTGGCCGGAGGCCAGCTCCAGGAAGTACCGGCCCTCGATCAGCAGCGCGGTGTCGAAGTCGACCAGCGCGCCCTCGACGGCCGCCGCGAGGATCTTCTCCGGGGCGGGGAAGGCGCCGTGGGTCTTCTTGCGCAGCACGGCGGGCGCGGCGGCCAGCAGGGCGTAGACGTTCGGGTCGCCGGGCCGCATGTCCTTGATGGTGAAGCCGGGCTTGTCCCACGGCTGCTGCGGCGCCGGGTTCGCGACGATCCACGCCCGCGCCTTGGCGATCAGCTCGTCGCGGTCGGCGGCCAGCTCGTGGACGATGCCCGCCTGGAGCGCGCGCTCGGGGCGGAGCTGCTTGCCCTCCATGAGCAGCGGCAGCGCGGCCTGCACGCCCAGCAGGCGCACCATCCTGGTCACGCCGCCGCCACCGGGGAGCAGCCCCAGCGTGGCCTCGGGCAGGCCGAGCTTGATCTTGTCGTCGTTCAGGACCACGCGGTGGTGGCACGCCAGCGCGATCTCCAGGCCGCCGCCCAGCGCCGCGCCGTTGATCGCGGCGACCACGGGCTTGCCGAGCAGTTCGAGCCTGCGCAGCTGGCCCTTCACCTGGGAGACGCCCGCCAAGGCCTCCTCGGAGTTCTCCGGGGTGACCTGGATCAGCACGTTCAGGTCACCGCCCGCGAAGAACGTCTTCTTCGCCGACGTGAGCACCACGCCGGCGATCTCGTCGCGCTCGGCCTCCAGCCGGTCGACCGCCTCGCCCATGGCCTCCTGGTACTCGGCGTTCATCACGTTCGCCGAGCCGGACATGTCCATGGTGAGCGTGACGACGCCGTCGGCGTCCTTCTCGTAGTGCACAGGCACGGTCAGACCCTCTCGATGATCGTGGCGATGCCCATGCCGCCGCCGACGCACAGCGTGGCGAGGCCTCGGCGGAGGTCCTGGCGCTCCAGCTCGTCGAGCAGGGTCGACAGGATCATGCAGCCGGTGGCGCCCAGCGGGTGGCCCATGGCGATCGCGCCGCCGTTGACGTTGATCTTCTCCTCGGGCAGGTCCAGGTCGCGCTGGAACTTCAGCACCACGGAGGAGAACGCCTCGTTGATCTCGAACAGGTCGATGTCCTCGACGGTCAGGCCCGCGCGGTCCAGCGCCTTGCGCGCGGCCGGGGCCGGACCGGTCAGCATGATCGTCGGCTCGGTGCCGACCACGGCGGTCGCGATGATCCGCGCTCGGGGCGTCAGGCCGAGGTCGCGGCCCGCCCGCTCGTTGCCGATGAGCATCGCGGCGGCCCCGTCGACGATCTGCGACGAGTTGCCGGGGGTGTGGACGTGGGTGATCCGCTCGACCGCCGGGTAGCGGTCGATGGCCACCGAGTCGTAGCCGAGGTCGCCGTGGAACTGGAAGCTCGGCTTGAGGCCCGCCAGCCGCTCCAGCGTCGTCTCCGGGCGGATGGTCTCGTCGGCGGCGAGCACGAGCGTGCCGTTCTGGTCGACCACGGGGACGATCGAGCGGTCGAAGTAGCCCTTCTCCTGCGCCAGGGTCGCCAGCCGGTGCGAGCGCACGGCCCAGGTGTCGACCGCCTCCCGGTCGAAGCCCTCCAGCGTGGCGATCAGGTCCGCGCTCACGCCCTGCGGGACGAAGTTCGTCGCCATGTTGGTCTCCGGGTCCGACGCCCACGCACCGCCGTCCGAGCCCATCGCCACGCGCGACATCGACTCGACGCCGCCCGCCACGACCAGGTCCTCGAAACCGGACGCGACCTTCGCCGCCGCCATGTTCACCGACTCCAGGCCCGAGGCGCAGAACCGGTTGAGCTGCACGCCCGCCGTCCGCTGCGCCCACCCGGCCGCCAGCACGGCCGTGCGCGCGATGTCCGAGCCCTGCTCGCCGACCGGCGACACGACGCCGAACACCACGTCGTCCACCTGCGAGGTGTCCAGCGCGTTCCGCTCGGACAGCGCCCGCAGCACCCCGGCCGCGAGCGCGATCGGCTTGACGCTGTGCAGCGACCCGCGCTTTCCCTTGCCGCGCGGCGTCCGCACGGCATCGAAGATCAAGGCTTCGCTCATGCATTCGACGGTAGGCCGATCCCACTGGGATTCCCATGACCGGATCGACTGACAAATTCGCTCAGTGAGACCGGTGGTCCCAGGCCGTTGACCAGGCTCGGGTGATCACCGACCGACAAATTAGCTCACGTTCGGCGCTCCAGGTGAAGCTCGATGGTCATGGCAGACCGGGCGGTGCGGTGCTTGGCTGGCGGTATGCCGAAGCGCCGTTCCGCCTGGATGACCGAGGACCTCGACCAGCTGCGCGAGCTGGCCCGCACCTTCATGGCCAAGGAGGTGACCCCGCACCAGGAGCGCTGGGCCGAGCAGAAGCACGTCGACCGCGAGCTGTGGACCAAGGCGGGCGAGGTCGGGCTGCTCTGCCTGTCCATCCCCGAGGAGTACGGCGGTGGCGGCGGGACGTTCGCCCACGAGGCCGTGCTGATCGAGGAGCAGGCGCGCGCCGGGGACAGCGCGTGGGGCAACAGCGTGCACAGCGGCATCGTGGCCCCCTACCTCGTCGCCTACGGCACGGAGGAGCAGAAGCTCCGGTGGCTGCCGAAGCTCGCGAGCGGCGAGTACGTCGGGGCCATCGCGATGTCCGAGCCCGGCGCCGGGTCGGACCTCCAGGGCATCAAGACCAAGGCGATCCGCGACGGCGACGAGTACGTGGTGAACGGCTCGAAGACGTTCATCACCAACGGCAGCCAGGCCGACCTCGTCGTCGTGGTCGTCAAGACCGACCCGGCCGAGGGCGCGGCGGGCACGTCGCTCGTGGTCGTGGAGACGGACCAGGCGCCGGGGTTCCGGCGCGGGCGGGTGCTCGACAAGGTCGGGATGAAGGGCCAGGACACCGCGGAGCTGTTCTTCGACGACGTGCGCGTCCCCGCGGCCAACCTGCTCGGCGGCGCGGAGGGGCAGGGGTTCGTCCAGCTGATGAACCAGCTCCCGCAGGAGCGGCTGATCATCGCGGTGGCGTCCATCGCGGGCATCGAGGCCGCCGTGGCGATGACGCTGGAGTACGTGAAGGACCGCACGGCGTTCGGCCGGGAGCTGATCAAGTTCCAGAACACCCGGTTCACCCTCGCCGAGTGCGCCACCGAGGCGGCCGTGACCAGGTCGTTCGTCGACGACTGCGTCCAGCGGCACCTGGAGGGGCAGCTCGACATCCCGACGGCCGCGATGGCCAAGTGGTGGTCCACCGAGCGGCTCTGCCGGGTCGTGGACGAGTGCGTGCAGCTCTTCGGCGGCTACGGGTACATGACGGAGTACCCGATCGCGCGGGCCTGGGCGGACGCGCGGGTGCAGAAGATCTACGGCGGCACGAACGAGATCATGAAGGAAATCATCGCCCGATCCCTGTAGGAGGCAGTCGTGAAGCAGGGACCACTGGCCGGGCTGAGGGTCGTGGAGCTGGCCGGGCTCGCGCCCGCGCCGTTCGGGGCGATGGTGCTGGCCGACCTCGGCGCGGACGTCGTCCGGGTGGACCGGATCGGCGGCGACCCCGGCGCGGTGCCCGGCGACCCGCTGGGCCGCGGCAGGCGGTCGGTCGGCATCGACATCCGCACGCCCGAGGGGGCCGGGCTGGTGCTGCGCCTGGTCGACCACGCGGACGTGCTGATCGAGGGCTTCCGGCCCGGCGTGACCGAGCGGCTGGGCATCGGGCCCGCCCAGTGCCTGGCCCGCAACCCGCGGCTGGTCTACGGCCGGATGACGGGCTGGGGCCAGGACGGGCCGCTGGCCGACCGCGCGGGCCACGACATCAACTACATCGCCGTCGCGGGCGCGTTGGAGCCCATCGGACGGGCCGGTGAGGCGCCGACCGTGCCGCTGAACCTGCTCGGCGACTTCGGCGGCGGTGGACTGCTGCTGGCCATGGGCGTGCTGGCCGCGCTGTACGAGCGCGAGCGGTCCGGGCGCGGGCAGGTCGTCGACGCCTCGATGGTCGAGGGTGCGGCGCTGCTCACCACGTTCCTGCACGGGATGCGCGCGGCGGGCGGCGAGAAGGGCGAGCGCGGCACGAACCTGCTGGACGGCGGCGCGCCGTTCTACGACGTCTACCAGGCCGCCGACGGCCGGTACGTGGCGCTCGGGGCGCTGGAGGAGAAGTTCTTCGCCGAGCTGGCCGCGCTGCTGGGCCTGACCGACCTGCCGAACCGGCACGACCCGGCGAACTGGCCTGAGCTGCGGGAACTCATCGGGGCGGCGGTCGCGACGAAGACCAGGGACGAGTGGGCGGACCTCGCGGCGGGCACGGACGCGTGCCTCGCGCCGGTGCTCGAACCCGGCGAGGCGCCCTCGCACCCGCACAACGTCGCGCGCGGCACGTTCATCGACGTGGACGGGACGGCGCTGCCCGCTCCGGCCCCGCGGTTCGACCGGACGCCCGCGGGCCATCCCGAGCCGCCCGTGCGGGCCGGAAAACACACGATCGAAGTGCTCGAGGAGCTCCGTGTCCCAGAAGCTGAGATTACGGAACTGAGTCGGTCCGGAGTTATTGGCTGATCATTAAAAGGGCAGCGAAATACGCGCCGGGAAAGTGTCACGGCATTAGATCGCGGTTGTCACGCAGCGTGCTCGCCGAGCAGCGCTCGGGTGAGCGGCGGGACCCTCGGGGTGTGCTGATGGTTCGCGAGTACCTCGGTGCGCTGGCTGGGGATTGTCGGGCGAGACGCCCGTACCCAGGTCATCGTCCCGGCGAAGCGGGACCTTGAGCGGCCATTCGGGTGATGCTGGAGGGTCGCTTGACGCCATCAGGCGGCGGATCTTGGGTCCGGACGGGGGCAGGAGGCGTGTTCGACGTTCATCATCCGGGTGAATGGGGGACCATGTCGGGTGACGCGGCGTGCACCCGGTCGTCACCGGGGGTCCGCCGGCACGTACCTGAGCGGACGGAGTGGCTTGACGTGAACACGAAGAAGGTGGTCGTGCTGGCGGCGGTCGCGCTGGTGCTGTTCCTCCTGATCACCCGCCCGGTTGAGTCCGCGGACGCGGTGTCGCAGGTGCTCGCCTGGCTGCGCCAGGGCGCGGAATCCATCATCACGTTCGTCCGGAGCCTCTTCGGCTAGTAGCTCCGCGCCCGGTTCGTCCCGCTTCGCCGGGTGTCGCGGCCCGCCGCCACGGGGGCCGCGACAGCCGTGTCAGACCCGTCACCCACGGTGACACGGCCCCCGCGCCGTTGAGCCTTATGGGTGGAATAGGGGCTATAACACCCTGGTAACGGGGTTACTGACAAACAAGGGTCTAGCGGTTGCCCAAACCGTTGAATACGGTGCGCTGCATTGGCTGATCTTCGACCCCAGGGAGGCATAAATGGTCGAGGACTCCGGAGTCGACGAACTGCTTAGGCAGTGGGCGGCGGAGCGGTCGGACGACGCTGAGATGCAGGAGGTGAACCGGATCAAGAACGCCTGGCTGGCGGAGGCACCACCCAGCGCGTCGCCGGGGATCCCCAGCCAGCGGGCGAACGGTGGACCACGAGGCGTGGTGCGGGTCGAGTCGGCCAGCCCCGCGTACGTGGCGGCTATGCGGAGGAGGGCGCCCGAGGTGCCCGAGGTCCTCCTGGAGGCGGCGGCGAGCTACTGGCAGCTCGTGGGCGACCTCGCCGAGGCTGAGCAGTGGTGGGACGCGGGCATCAGCCCGTTGGACCAGCGCGCTCTGGACTACCGGGTGGCCGGGCTCCTGCCCGCCGACCTCGGTCGTCGACTCGGTCCGATGACGGTGCTCCAGCACCTGCGTCGGGGCAGCGCGGCGGCGTGGTGCGTCGCGCGTCTTCAGCGGCAGCGCCGGGACGGCGTCGCCTAGGACGGTCGGCGGTCCGGAAACGGGAGTGGGCTCCGAGGCGGAGCCCCAACCCTTGGGTCACCCGGCCCTGGACCTCCAACCGCGGTACCGCCGGTGCTAGCTTTGACTGGTGTCCGGCGGCCCGATCACCCCCCAGCGCGTGTCCATCGCGCTCCTCTGCGTGGTCACGCTGGTGGGTTGTTGCGGTCTCGCGTGGTGGCAGTGGACGAGGTTCGAGTCCGCCGCGGGGACCTTCCAGAACCTCGGCTACGTGTTGCAGTGGCCGCTGTTCGGACTCTTCCCGGCCTTCATGGTCTGGCGCATCCGCAGGCTCGACGCGCAGCGCGGGGCGGAGGCCCCGAAAACCGAGCCGCCCGTGGACGCGCCCACGCCTGTCGTTACCGTTGACGCCGTCAGTGCTCCCGTCGTGGACGAGGACGACGAGCTGGCGGTCTACAACCGCTACCTCGCCGACCTGAACGCGCGGGACTCGCGGTAGCGGAGCGAAGGCGGTCGGACGGGCGATGAGCGGTGCGTTGAACCGGTTCAGGTTCATGGCCTACGTGGTCGGTGTCGGCCTGCTCCTGCTGGTCGTGGCGATGCTGTTGAAGTACGTCGGCGACGCCCCCGGCATGGTCAAGGTCGTCGGCCCGGTCCACGGCTTCCTCTACGCCATCTACCTGGTCGTCGCGGTCGACCTCGGGCTCAAGTCCCGGTGGTCGATGAAGGGCACGATCCTGGTGCTGCTCGCGGGCACGATCCCGTTCCTGTCGTTCTACGCGGAGCGCAAGGTGGTCGAGCGCGTCCGCGAGGGCGTCCCACTGTGAGGCGACCCCTGTTGACCTGCGGCACGGCCTGCGAATAGCGTCTGGGCACATCAACTGAACACGGCCGTCGATGGCGCGCGGAAGAGTCCCCGCGAGGGGCGCCGAAGGAGCAACTCCTCCCCGGAATCTCTCAGGCACAGGTACCGCGCGACGCAGGCAACTCTGAAAAGCAGGCGCACCCGCGCGCCTCGCCCACGGTGCAAGTCGCGCTCGCGCGACGAAGCTCTCAGGCTCATGACAGAGGGGGAGGCTCGCTCACAGGAGGAGTCTCGCCGATGACCGTGTTCCCACTGCCCGCCGCCGGTCGACTCGACGCCCACGCGGCGGAGTCGGCCGTTGAGCATGCCCACCAGGGAGGATCCACCCAGATGGAAAGCCGTCGGACGCCGCTGCACGCCGAGCACGAGGCGCTGGGCGCCATGTTCACCGACTTCGCGGGCTGGCGGATGCCGCTGCGCTACGACAGCGAGCTGGTCGAGCACCACGCGGTCCGCACGACGGCCGGCCTGTTCGACCTGACGCACATGGGCGAGATCGTGCTGGAGGGCCCCGAGGCCGGCGCCGCGCTGGACTACGCGCTGGTGGGCCACAGCTCCGCGATCGGCGTCGGCCGCGCCCGCTACACGATGATCACCCGGGCCGACGGCGGGGTGCTGGACGACCTGATCGTGTACCGACTGGGTGAACTCGAGTACCTCGTCGTGGCGAACGCCTCCAACGCCGAGCTGGTGTTCGGCGAGCTCGTCGAGCGGGCGAAGGACTTCGACACCACCGTCGTGGACAGGTCGACGGACTACGCGCTGCTCGCCGTGCAGGGCCCCAACTCCACCGCGATCGTGGCGGGCCTGACGCCGACCGACCTGGCGACGGTGAAGTACTACGCGTCGTACCCGACCGAGGTCGCGGGCACGCCGGTGCTGCTGGCCAGGACGGGCTACACGGGCGAGGACGGCTTCGAGCTGTTCGTGGCCCCCGCCGACGCCCCCGCCGTCTGGGCGGCGCTGCTGGAGGCGGGCAAGGACCACGGGCTCAAGCCCGCCGGGCTCGGCTGCCGCGACACGCTGCGCCTGGAAGCCGGGATGCCGTTGTACGGCAACGAACTCGACACCGCGCACACCCCGTACCACGCGAACCTCGGCCGGGTCGTCAAGCTCGACAAGCCGGGCGACTTCGTCGGCCGCGACGCGCTGGCGAAGGTCGCGGAGTCCGGTGTGGACACCACGCTGGTGGGGCTCAAGGCCGCGGGCCGCCGGGCGCCGAGGCACGGGTACACCGTGCTCGACGCGGACGGCGCCGCGGTCGGCGAGATCACCAGCGGGGCGCTGTCCCCGACGCTCGGGTACTCGGTGGCGATGGCGTACGTGGCCAAGTCCAGCGCCGAGCCCGGCACCAAGCTGGCGGTCGACGTCCGAGGCAGGCAGGAGCCCGTCGAGGTCGTCGCACTGCCGTTCTACAAGCGCGCCAACTGATCCGGTCAAGGGAGATCACATGTCCGACCACTTCACCACCTCCCTCGCGGAGTTCGACCCCGAGGTGGCCGACGCCGTCGCCGCCGAGCTCGCCCGCCAGCAGAACACGCTGGAGATGATCGCGTCGGAGAACTTCACGCCGGTCTCGGTGCTCCAGGCGCAGGGCTCGGTGCTCACCAACAAGTACGCGGAGGGCTACCCCGGCCGCCGCTACTACGGCGGCTGCGAGCACGTCGACGTCATCGAGCGCCTCGCGATCTCGCGGATCAAGGAGCTGTTCGGCGCGGGCTTCGCGAACGTGCAGCCGCACTCCGGCGCGCAGGCCAACGCCGCCGCGATGTTCGCGCTGCTCAACACCGGCGACACGATCCTCGGCCTCGACCTGGCGCACGGCGGCCACCTGACCCACGGCATGCGGATCAACTTCTCCGGCAAGCTGTACAACGTGGTGCCGTACCACGTGTCCGATTCGGACGGTCTGGTCGACATGGCCGAGGTCGAGCGCCTCGCCGTGGAGCACCAGCCGAAGCTGATCGTCGCGGGCTGGTCCGCCTACCCGCGCCAGCTGGACTTCGCCGAGTTCCGCCGCATCGCGGACTCCGTCGGCGCGTTCCTGATGGTGGACATGGCCCACTTCGCCGGCCTCGTCGCCGCGGGCCTGCACCCGAGCCCGGTGCCGCACGCCCACGTGACCACGACCACCACGCACAAGACCCTCGGCGGTCCGCGCGGCGGCGTGATCCTGTCCAACGACGCCGACATCGCGAAGAAGATCAACTCCGCGGTGTTCCCCGGCCAGCAGGGCGGCCCGCTGGAGCACGTGATCGCGGGCAAGGCCGTGGCGTTCAAGCACGCGGCGAGCCCGGAGTTCGCCGACCGCCAGCGCCGCACGGTCGAGGGCGCGAAGATCCTCGCCGACCGCCTGCTCCAGCCCGACGCCGCCGCGGCGGGCATCAAGGTCCTCACCGGCGGCACCGACGTCCACCTGGTCCTCGTCGACCTGGTCGCGTCGGAGCTGGACGGCAAGCAGGCCGAGGACCGCCTCCACCAGGTCGGCATCACGGTCAACCGCAACGCGGTCCCGAACGACCCCCGCCCCCCGATGGTCACGTCCGGCCTGCGCATCGGCACCCCCGCCCTCGCCACCCGCGGCTTCGGCGCGGCCGACTTCACCGAGGTCGCCGACATCATCGTCGCCGCCCTCCAGGCCGAGCCGGACTTCACCGAACTCCGCACGCGCGCCGAGGTCCTGGCCGCCAAGCACCCGCTGTACTCGGACCTCTGATCCCGGTCCCGGCACACGAGAACGGCCCCCGCGGTGCGGGGGCCGTTCTCGTTTCTCACCGCGAAGCGAATGAGCGGCAAGACAATCGGGTGACCAGTGAAGCCCGGCCCCTTCCCCGGGGCCGGGCTTCACTGGTCTACCAGTGGTTTCGCACTACGCGGCGGGGGCCGTCACGCCCGGCGGCAGGCACTGGACGTTGCGCTTGCCATCCGGCTGGATGACGAACCACGTGCCGCCAACGCCCTGGCCCGCCCACTTGCCGGGGCCCGGGTCCTTGGAGTACGTGTACAGCGCCCAGCCCGCCAGGGTGACCTGGGTCTTGCCGTCGGCGCGGACGATCGTGCCGACGAGGGCCGGGTCGACGCCTTCGAGCTGCGGGGTGGAACCCGCGGCGACCTCGACCGGCGGCCAGGTCTCGGCGCACTTGTCGTTGCAGTTGGACGCCGGCGGCTTGGGGGTGTCCTTGTCGAAGCGGTACAGCGTGCGGCCGTCGCCGTCCTGCACGACGTCGCCCATCTTGTCGACGGTCTTGGCGACCAGTCGGATGTTCGACACGGCGGGGGCGGCGGGGGTCTGGGCGGCGCTCGTCTGGGCGCCCGCGGCGGGAGCCACAGCCTCGCTGCTGGTGGCCGGGGTGTCGTAGCCGTAGTCACCCGGCGCGGCAGCTGCCTCCACCGCGGAACCGGTCTGAGCCACGTTGGTGCCCTGAACGCCAACGGCGTTGGTGCTCCACATGACCAGGGCGAGCACGGTTGCCATGCCGCCTGCAACGGCGATGGCGATGCGGTTACGTCGGATCACTTCTCAACTCCTCCTCGTCCGTTCATTCGCTTCACTGGAGCAATACGGCCGGTCCGCGTGAGCGGTTCAGAACCGAACCGAAAACAATCTGGAGACGAACTACAGCTACCCGTCTTGGCTCAGGAGGCTCGTGGTGGTCGGTACCGGTGGAGTGGCAGGTCAGCTTGCCTCGGTGGTCGAGAAGGTGCTCGGAACGGCACTGCCGATCGGGCTGAGGGCGTGGGACGGGAGCAGCGCGGGGCCGACGTCCGGCCCGGTGGCGGTCATCCGGTCCAAGCGCGCGCTGCGCCGCCTGGTGTGGAACCCGAACGAGCTGGGCCTCGCCCGCGCGTACGTGGCGGGCGAGCTGGACGTGGAGGGCGACCTGACCGACGGCCTCGCCCGGTTCTGGGAGCTGGCCCGCGCGGGCGCGCTGCGCGTCGGCAAGCCCAAGCCCGCGGACGTGCTCGGCGCGGCGCGGGTCGCGCTGCGGCTCGGCGCGCTCGGCCCGCGGCCCGCCGCCCCCGGCGAGGAGGCCCGGCTGTCCGGCACGCGGCACACCCGCGGCCGCGACCGGGCGGCCATCGCGCACCACTACGACCTGAGCAACGACTTCTACCAGCTCGTGCTCGACCCGAGCATGGCGTACTCCAGCGGCTACTGGACGTCGGACAGCCCCGAGTACACCGTCGCCGACGCGCAGCGCGACAAGCTGGACCTCGTGTGCCGCAAGCTCGGCCTGCGCGAGGGCATGAGGATGCTCGACGTCGGCTGCGGCTGGGGTTCGATGATCATCCACGCCGCGAAGCACTTCGGCGCGTCGACCACCGGCGTCACCATCTCCCGCCAGCAGCACGCGCACATCAAGAAGCGCGTCGCCGACGAGGGACTGGAAGACCTGGTGACCGTCAAGCTCCAGGACTACCGGGAGATCGACGACGAGCCGTTCGACGCCATCTCCACGATCGAGATGGGCGAGCACGTCGGCGAGGAGAACTACCCCGAGTACGCCTCCACCCTGCACCGGCTGCTCAAGCCCGAGGGCAGGCTCCTGCTCCAGCAGATGTCCCGCGGCGCGAACGCCCCCGGCGGCGGCGCGTTCATCGAGTCCTACGTGGCCCCGGACATGCACATGCGGCCGGTCAGCGCGACGGTCGGCCACCTCGAGCGCGCCGGGCTGGAGATCCGTGATGTGGAAGCGCTGCGGGAGCACTACGTTTGGACCGTGCGCGCCTGGGCCGCGACGCTGGAAGAGCGGTGGGACGAGGTCGTCGCGCTGGTCGGCGAGGGCCAGGCGCGGGTGTGGCGCCTCTACCTGGCCGGTGGGGCGCTGACCTTCGAGGAGGGGCGGATGGGCGTGGACCAGATCCTCGCGGTGCGGCCGAGCGTGAACGGGACCAGCGGTATGCCGAGGATCCGCGACTGGGTGGTGCGGTGAACGCCGGAGCCTTCGGCCTGAACGTCCTGCTCACCGCCGTCTTCGTGCTGGTGCTCGTGTCGGCGCTGTTCACCGCCGCCAAGGCGCGCGGCCGCTACGACGTGATCGACGTGTTCTGGGGCGTCGGCTTCGCGATCATCTCCGTCGTCACGCTGCTGATCGCGGGCCCGACGCCGCGCGGCCTGCTGGTGGCGCTGCTGACGGTCGTGTGGGGCGTGCGCCTCGGCGCGCACATCCACCTGCGCAACCACGGCAAGGACGAGGACCCGAGGTACGTCGCGATCCTCAAGCGCCGCGGCGTCCTGGGCATGTACCGCGTGTACGTCACGCAGGCCGTGGTCATGGTGCTGGTGTCGCTGCCGGTGCAGGCCGCGTCGTACGAGACGGCCGCGCTGGGCGTGCTGGACTACCTCGCCGTGCTGGTGTGGGTGGTCGGGTTCGTCTTCGAGACGGTCGGCGACTGGCAGTTGACGCGGTTCCGCAACGACCCGGCCAGCAAGGGCCAGGTCATGGACCGCGGCCTGTGGCGCTACACCCGCCACCCGAACTACTTCGGCGACGCGGTCGTGTGGTGGGGCCTGTTCCTGTTCGCCGCCCACCACTGGATCGGCCTGCTCACGGTCGTGGCCCCGATCGCGATGACCTTCACCCTCGCCAAGGGCACCGGCAAACCGCTGCTGGAGAAGGACATGGCCAAGCGCAGGCCGGGGTACGTCGACTACGTGAACCGGACCAGCGGCTTCGTGCCGTGGCCGCCGAAGAAGACGGCTTGAGGGTTTTCGACGTCGGGCGCGACGACCGGTGGCGGCTGCGGACCCCTGACGGGGACCCGTTCCTGTCCATCGGCGTCGTGCACGCCGACGACACGAACCTGCGCTACCCGCACAACAGCGCGGTCTTCGCCGACCGCTACGGCTCGTCGCGCCGGAGGTGGATCGCCGAGGGGCTCGTCCCGGACCTGCGCTCGTGGGGGTTCACCACGATCGGGTGGACGTCGGAGTACGTCAGCGGGACCGGCCTGGCGGTGCACGGTCGGCGGGTCGACATCGGCCACTCCGAGGGGCTGAGCGGCGACGACCTAGCGAGCGCGGGCGTGCCGTACACGCTGTCGCTGCGGGTGGCCGAGATCGAGCGCTGGAACGGGCACCCCGCGTTCCGCGACCCGCGCGACCCGGCGTTCGCGCAGTGGTGCGACCACCTCGCGCGCACCACGTGCCGCCCGGACGACCCGAACCTGCTCGGCTACTTCCTCGTCGACGGTCCGGCGTGGAGCGGCCACCCCGCGGGCGGCGGCTACCCGGAGGCGGAACTGGCCGAGATCGCCGGGGCGTACTACCGGGTCGCGGCCGAGGCGATCCGCCGCCACGACCCGCACCACCTGGTCCTCGGCGACCGCTACGGCACCGTCGCGGGCGTCCCGGACGTGGTGCTGGACGCGATGGCCCCGCACGTGGACGTCCTGTCCGTGCAGACGTTCCCCGGCCTCGACCGGGCGGCGCTGGACGCCGTCACGGACCGGATCGACGGTTGGCACGAGCGCACGGGCCGTCCGGTGCTGATCGCCGACACCGGCAACTGGTGCCCTACCACGATGAGTCCGGACCGCACCGGCTCGGCACGTGACCAGGCCGAACGCGGGGTGGGGTACGCGATGGTGGCCGAGAACTTCGCCGCCCGCCCGTGGTGCCTGGGCTGGCACTGGTGCGGCTGGGTCGAGAACCCGCACCGCGGCTTCGGCCTGAAGGACCCGTGGGACGAGCCGTACCGCGACCTCGTGGACGTCGTGACCGAGACCAACGCCCGACTGCTCGCCGCGTTCTTACCCGCCTCTCACCGGGACGCGCCAGACTCCGTCGGGTGACGAGCACGGTGCTGCTGGCCGACGACGACCGGGCGATCCGCGAGTCCCTGGTGCGGGCGATGGAACTGGAGGGGTACCGGGTCATCCCGGTGCCCAACGGCGTCCAGGCGCTGAACGAGGTGCGCCGGTCCGGGGTGGACGCGGCGGTGGTCGACGTGATGATGCCCGGCGTGGACGGCTTGGACGTGTGCCGCCTGCTGCGCGCGGGCGGCTATCGAACGCCGATCCTGCTGCTGACGGCCCGGTCGGAGACCTCGGACCGGGTGGAGGGGCTGGACGCGGGCGCGGACGACTACCTGGTGAAGCCGTTCGAGCTGGACGAGCTGCTGGCCCGGCTGCGGGCGTTGCTGCGGCGCGTGGAGCCGCCCGAGGAGAACCGGGTGCTGCGGGTGGCCGACCTGCGCGTCGACCCGGCCGCCCGGCGGGTGTGGCGCGGCGACACGGCCGTCGAGCTGTCCAAGACCGAGTTCGACCTGCTGGAACTGCTGGTGCGCAACGCCGGGATCGTCCTGGACCACGGCACGATCTACGACCGGATCTGGGGCTACGACTTCGGCGTCGACTCGAAGAACCTCGCCGTCTACGTCGGCTACCTGCGGCGCAAGGTGGGCAAGCCGTCGCTGATCCACACCGTGCGCGGTGTCGGCTACACGGTGCGCGAACCGTGAGGGCGCGGCGCGGGGTCGAGCGGGCGTTCGCGGTCCTCGCGGCCGCGGTCGTCGTCACGACCGCGGTGGTCGGCTACGGCGTGGGGGCCGCCCTGCTCGACAGCGCGGCCGACAAGCGGAAGCTCGACAGCGCCGCGGAGCAGACGTTCTACGGCCTCGTGGACCTCACGAGGGTCTACGTCCAGAGCGGCGAGCGGGACCACACCACGTTCGGGAAGGACGGCACGGCCGGGTCGGCGCTGCTCACCTCGCCGGACGTCGTCACCCAGGTCCTGCGCGGCAACGGGACGGTCTACGAGGCCGAGGCGGGCCACGCGGCGCTCCCCGTCTACGCCACCGACCAGGAGTTGGCGCGCGAGGTCGCGGCGGGCGAGCGGTCCGAACGCCTCCTCACCGTCGGCGGCGAGAAGATGCGGCTGGTCACGATGTCGTTCGGCGGGGCTCGGGGCGCGGTGCAGATCGCGCGGCCGATCATCGAGGACCGGGACCCTTTCGGCGCGCTGGCGCTGTGGCTGGGAGGCGCGGCGGCCGTGGTGCTGCTGCTGGCCGTGCTGGCCGGGCGGTTCGCGGCGCGGCGGCTCACCCGTGGGCTGGAGCGGCTGGCCGAGACCGCGGAGGAGGTCGCCGCGGGCGGTCGGCTGGACGTCCTGCTGGCGACCGGCGGCGCCGACGAGGTGGCCAGGCTGGGGGCCGCGTTCGACACCGTGCTGGTGCGGCTCGCCGCGGCCCGCGAGGACCAGCGGCGGCTGGTGCAGGACGCGAACCACGAGCTGCGCACGCCGTTGACCAGCCTGCGCACCAACGTGTCCGTGCTCAAGCGGATGGACGAGCTGTCGCCGGAGTCGCGCGGGCAGCTCATCGAGGACCTCGACGGCGAGACGCGCGAGCTGTCGCACCTCGTGGCCGAGCTGATGGAGTTCTCCTCGGAGCGGCGGGTCGACGAGGAGTACGGCGCGGTCGACCTGCGCGACCTCGCCGACCGCGTGGCCACCCGAGCCCGGCGGCGCAGCGGCCGCGAGGTCGGCGTGGACGCCGAGGGCGTCGTCACGGGCCGCGCGCGGGGCCTGGAACGGGCGTTGGCGAACCTGGTCGACAACGCCCTCAAGTTCGCCCCGGACGGCCCGGTCGACCTCGTCCTGCGCCCCACAGGCTTCCGCGTCCTCGACCGCGGCCCCGGCCTCGCGCCGGAGGACACCGCCCGGATCTTCGACCGCTTCTACCGCTCCACGGCCGCCCGCTCGCTGCCCGGCTCGGGGCTGGGGCTCGCGATCGTCCACGAGGTCGCCACGACCCACGGCGGCGCGGTGTTCGCCCGATCCCGGCCAGGTGGAGGGGCCGAGATCGGGTTCACCCTGTGAGACCCCGCCCCGGCGGGCATGGCTCCGGTCGCCGCCCGGAGTCCCCGTCGCGACGGTCCTCAAGGCCACGTCGGAGTCGCCTCAACGCGCAGGTGGGAGCAACTAGGGTGGACCTGTGGGCAACGAAACCTCCTTCCCGCGCCAACACGCGCGCACCCAGCGGTTCACCCTCGGGGCTCCGAGGACCTTCACCGTCGCACCCGACGGGTCACACGTGCTCTTCCTGCGCGTCGCCTCGGCCACGAGCCGGGCGAACGGGCTCTGGGCCCTCGACCCGGCCACCGGGACCGAGGCGCTGGTCGCCGACCCGGCGGTGCTGCTGACCGACCCCGAGGACCTCTCGCCGCAGGAACGCGCGCGGCGCGAGCGCAGCCGGGAGTCCGGGGCGGGCATCGTCGGCTACGCCGTCGACTCGGCCGCGCGCCAGGCCGTGTTCGCGTTGTCCGGCAGGCTGTTCCTGGCCGACCTGGCGACGCGCGACGTGCGGGAGCTGCCCGCCGCGGGCTCGGTGATCGACCCGCGGCTCGATCCGACCGGGGCGCGCGTCGCGTACGCGGCGGACGGCGACCTGCACGTCCTGGACCTGGCGAGCGGTGCGGACGTCGTGCTGGGCCACGACGACGACCCCGAGGTGACGTGGGGCCTGGCCGAGTTCATCGCGGCCGAGGAGATGAGCCGGTTCCGCGGCTACTGGTTCGCGCCGGACGGCACGGCCGTGCTGGCCGCGCGGGTGGACAACTCGCCGGTGCCGCGCTGGCACATCGCCGACCCGGCGAACCCGGCGACGCCCGCGGCCGAGATCGCCTACCCGGCGGCGGGCACCGCGAACGCCGTCGTGAGCCTGTCCGTGCTGGGCGTGGACGGCGCGAAGGTCGACGTGGAGTGGGACCGCGACGCGTACCCGTACCTGGCGTCGGCGCACTGGTCGGCCGGTGGCCCGCCGCTGCTGCTGGTGCAGACCAGGGACCAGCGGACCGCGCTGGTGCTGACCGTGGACACCGCGACCGGCGCCACGGAGGTCGCGCACACCGACACCGACCCGCGGTGGGTCGAGATCATGCCGGGCGTGCCGGTGTGGACGCCGGACGGCAGGCTCGTGCGGATCGCCGTGCGCGACGGCGCGAACCGGCTCGTGGTCGGCGACGACGAGTGGACGCCGGACGGCTTCCAGGTGCGCGCGGTGCTCGACGTGCGGGACTCCGACGTGCTGGTGTCCGCGTCCGAGGACGACCCGACGCAGACGCACGTGTACCGCGTGACCGCCGAGGGCGTCGAACGGTTGTCCACTGTGGACGGTGTGCACCACGCCGTGCGCGGCGGTGAGGTCCTGCTGCTGGCGTCCACGAGCCTCGACTGGTTCGG
The DNA here is from genome assembly GCF_042738955.1 of Umezawaea sp. NPDC059074. Taxonomy (NCBI): domain Bacteria; kingdom Bacillati; phylum Actinomycetota; class Actinomycetes; order Pseudonocardiales; family Pseudonocardiaceae; genus Umezawaea; species Umezawaea sp. NPDC059074. Next base: position 59,174 of record NZ_JBHYHC010000013.1, on the reverse strand, counting down.
CGCGAAGGTGACCGTGGCGGGCCACGAGATCGGTTCGTTCGCCGAGACGCCGGTGCTGACGCCGGAGGTCGAGCTGCTGACGGTGGGGGAGCGGGACCTGCGCGTGGCGCTGCTGTTCCCGACCGGCCACGTGCCGGGCTCAGCGAAGCTGCCGGTGCTGCTCGACCCGTACGGCGGCCCGCACGCGCAGCGCGTGGTGTCGGCGCGCAACGCCTACCTCGCCCCGCAGTGGTTGGCGGACCAGGGTTTCGCCGTCCTCGTCGCCGACGGCCGCGGCACGCCGGGGCGTGGACCGGTGTGGGAGCGGGAGATCGCGTTCGACTTCGCGGGCTCGACGCTGGAGGACCAGGTCGACGCGCTGCACGCCGTGGCGGCCCGCAACGGCGACCTCGACCTGTCACGGGTGGCGATCCGGGGCTGGTCCTACGGCGGCTACCTGTCGGCGCTCGCCGTGCTGCGCAGGCCGGACGTGTTCCACGCGGGCATCGCGGGCGCGCCCGTCACGGACTGGGCGCTCTACGACACGCACTACACCGAGCGGTACCTCGGCCACCCGGACGAGCGGCCCGAGGTCTACGAGACCAACTCGCTGCTCGCCGACGCGGCCAAGCTGGAGCGGCCGCTGATGATCATCCACGGGCTGGCCGACGACAACGTCGTGGCGGCGCACACGTTGCGGCTGTCCTCGGCGTTGCTGGCGGCGGGCCGCGCGCACACCGTGCTGCCGCTCTCCGGCGTCACGCACATGACCCCGCAGGAGCAGGTCGCCGAGAACCTGCTGCTGCTCCAGGTGGACTTCCTGAAGAAGTCGCTGGCCTGACCGGAAGGGGGAGCCGGGCGACCGGCTCCCCCCACGGTGCTACGCCAGGGACTGCCGCACGGTGAACGGCGGGATGGAGCCGGACAGCAGCGCCAGGTCGTCGATCGTCTCCGGCTGGTAGCCGGAGGTGAGCAGCCGCTCGGCCATCAGCGCGGTCGGGTCCTCGACCACGTCCGCGCGACCGAACAGGTACGCCCACTCGTGCTCGTCCGAGCCGTAGTAGACGATCGTGTCGAACACGTCGTTGAACCGCTGGAACGAGCGGATCAGCGTCTTGTTGCGCCACATGGTCTGGCACCCGGCCTGGGTGACGACCACGCCGCCGGGCGTGAGCAGCGCCTTGCACATGCGCAGGAACTCCTCGCCGTACAGGCGGTTGTGCTGCGCCTCCTCCTCGCGCTCGTCGGGGAGGTCGACCAGCACGATGTCGTACTTCTCCGACGTGGTGCGGATGTACTCCCACCCGTCGATGTACTTGACCCGCACCTTGCCGTTGCCCTCTTCGGCCTCGGCCAGCTCGGACGTCGTGTAGCCGTACGGCAGGTGCTCCGCGCACAGCTTCACGGCCTGCGAGTCGATGTCGATGTGGTCGACGACGGTCGCGCCCGCCTGGACGGCCATCTGGCAGACGACGCCCTCGCTGGAGCCGATGACCAGCACGCGGTCGACGGTGTCCGCGAGCAGCAGCGCCGGGACCATCAGCGCCTCGTGGTAGGTCAGCTGGCTGAACTCGGTGCTCTGGCGGTCGTCGTCGCAGAACAGGGAACGACCCTGCGCCGTGTCGGCGATCACCAGGTGCTGGAACTCGGTCTTGGTGTCGACGACGACGTCCTCGACGTTCCACAGACGGGTCAGTCCGTCACCCAGGGGTTCACGGATGCTGTTGTCGATCGTGGTCACGCTTTTTCCTCACCAACGAGAGCCGGGACGCGGTTGCCCCGGCTGATCATGTCCGTCCGTGTCGACGCGGCGCCGAGCGCCTCGGCGAGCAACTGCACCGCAAGCGCGGGTTTCGCCTTCGTACCGCAGGTGAACACGTCCACGAACACCGATCCGACCTCCGGGTAGGTGTGGATGGACGCGTGCGACTCCGAAAGCAGGGCCAGCACGGTGACTCCTTGCGGGTCGAACTGCTTGGAGATCACCTCCAGCACCGTGGCATTCGCCTGGGTGAGAGCCTCACCGAGCGCGTGTCGCAGGAACTTCTCGTCGTCGAGGATCTCGGGGCTCACGCCCTCCAACTCGGCGAGCACGTGCTGTCCTGCGAACAAGCCGACCGGCTCCGTCTCGCACGGAACTTCGGACATCAATCACTCCAAACATCTTCAGTGGTACTGAAATTGTGGACATCCGGGGGCGTGCTCACCGCACGCAGTAGGTGGCCAGCGGGCCGAAACCGTTGAAGGCCACCGAGGAGTAGCTGGACGTGTAGGCGCCCGCGCCGAGCAGGTCGACGTGGTCGCCCGCCCGCAGGTCGAGGGGCAGGTCGTAGCGGACGCGTTGGTACAGCACGTCGTCCGCGTCGCAGGTGGGGCCGGCGAGCACGACCGGGCCGCGCTGCCCGTCGTCCTTCGCGGTGCGCAGCGGGTACGCGATGGCCTCGCCCTCGGTCTCCGCCAATCCACCGTAGCGGCCGATGTCGAGGTAGACCCACCGCCGTTCGTCGGAGTACGACTTCCGCGACACCAGAACGACTTCCGAGCGGATCACGCCGGACTCGGCGACGACCGCGCGGCCGGGTTCGATCATCACGGCGGGCGCGTGGTCGCCGAAGTGCCTGCCGATCGCGGCCGTGATGGCCTCGGCGAAGTCCGCCAGCGGCGGCGGTTCCTCCAGGTACGCCGACGGCAGGCCGCCGCCGAGGTTGACCGTGGACAGCTCCAGGCCCTCGGCCCGCAGCTTCGCGGTGATCGCGCCCGCGTCGGCGATGGCGCTGTCCCACCCGTGCGGGTCCAGTTGCTGGGACCCGGCGTGGAACGCGACACCCAGTGCCCGCAAACCCAGTCGGGACGCCAACCTGAGCAGGTCGGTGGCCATCTCCGGGTCGCAGCCGAACTTCTTGCCGAACGGGTAGGTCGACTTGTTCGCCGACACGAAGATCCGCAGCAGCACGGCCGACCCCGGCGCGTGCTCGGCGATCGCCCGGACGTCCTGCTCGCTGTCCGACACGAACAGCCGCACGCCGCGCCCGAAGGCGTAGGCGACGTCGGCGGCCTTCTTGATCGGGTTGCTGTAGGAGATCCGCTCGGCCGGAGCGCCCTGCGCCAGGCACAGGTCGATCTCGGCGGGGCTGGCCACGTCGAACGAACTGCCCTCGGCGGCCAGCAGGCCGACCACCTCGGGTTCCGGGTTCGCCTTCACGGCGTAGAAGACGCCGACGCCCGGCAGGGCCGCCGAGATCGCGGTGTAGCGCTCGCGCACGGTCTCCAGGTCGATGACCAAGCAGGGTGTGGCCGGTTGCTCAAGATCCAGGAAACGGCGGATGCGAGCTTGTGCCTCCTCGCGCCCGGATCCAACGGGACGCGGCATCGGCGGTTCGACCGCCGGTGTGGCAACGCTCTTAGTCATTCCGCCAGGGATCTCCCATCACACCGTGTTCGGGCACGGCCGTCCACTCTAGGTGGTGTTGGCGGAAAACGGGGAACCGGATCTCGTCAATGTGATCGATCAGGCTGTGCGGAGTTCCACGACGGTGACGTCCGGCGGCGCTCCGACGCGGACCGGCGGTCCCCAGAAACCGGCTCCGTTGCTGACGTAGACCGGCATCCCGTCGACCTCGGCCAGCCCCGAGACCACCGGCTGCTGGAGCGTCACGGCGTAGTTGAACGGCCACATCTGGCCGCCGTGCGTGTGCCCGGACAGCTGGAGGTCGACGCCGAGCTTCGCTGCCTGGACGGCCTGCACGGGCTGGTGGGCGAGCATCACGACGGGCGTGGACGTGTCGCGGCCCGCGAGCGCCCGCTCCATGTCCGGGCCGTCGCCCTGTGCCTTGCCGGTCACGTCGTTGACGCCCGCGAGGTCGAACGAGGCCCCGCCGCGGGCGATGGTGAGCCGCTCGTTGCGCAGCGGGTGCACGCCGAGCCTGCTCAGCTCGGTCAGCCAGGTCTGGAAGCCGGAGTAGTACTCGTGGTTGCCGGTGACGAAGAAGCTGCCGTTCCGGCTGACGAGGTCGCGCAGCGGGGCGGCGGCCTCGCCCAGCTCCTCCACGGACCCGTCCACCAGGTCGCCGACGATGGCGACGAGGTCGGCGTCCAGGCCGTTGATGGTGGTCACGATGCGCTCGGTGTGGCTCCGGCCGAGCAGCGGGCCGAGGTGGATGTCGCTGACGACGGCGATGCGGAACCCGTTGAGCGCGGGGGAGAGCTTGCCGAGCGTGATCGGCACCCGCTTGACCACCGGTCCACCCAGCGCCTGCGTCGCGCCGTAGCCGACGACGCCGGTCGCGGCGAGCCCGCCCGCCACCGCCAGCGAGCGGGCGATGAACAGCCGCCTGCTCGTGTCCACGGGCCCGGCGGGCGGCTCCTCCACGGGCGCGGCGTCGGGCTCGGCGGGCACGGTGACCGGCGCGGGGACCTGCGCGCGCCGCCAGAGGCGGTTGAGCACCGCCCTGGGCACCTCCAGCACGGCCAGCAGCAGCGTGAGGTAGAGCGTCATCGCCAGCCACAGGTAGCCGGGCCAGGCCAGGACGCTCCCGAGCGTCGTGCCGAGCAGCCTGCCGCCCACCAGACCGGCGAGCAGGACCACGAACATGGCCGCGATCGCCGCCGTGCCGAGTCGACGACCGCGGGGGGTCGTCGTGGTGTCGCGGACGAGCCGCTTCCACAGGTAGAGGTGGGCGAGCCCGCACGGAACGCCGAGCAGCAGCAGGAAGATCACCCGGTCAGTGTCCACGTTCGGGTGTTTGTCCGGTGTCGGGCCCCGTGATCGGCCATTCGGGTTGTCGTGTCACGGGCGGTGGACCGACCGGTGCGCCCCGCGACCCGTTCCGCGGTGCCGCAGACCGGTGAAAATGCGGAAGGTGACCGGGATATTCCTTGTCCCACCCTCGTGGAATCAAGTATTGACAGGTTATCGGGACCGCTGTCACGCTCCCCGCAGCACCAGTGAAACCGCTTGCGACCCACGAGGAAGCACAACGGTGTGATTACCGCACTTTCGCGGCGACGTGGAAAGGGGAAAGTCGGGCAACTAAGTGGGGGTTTCCTTTTTTCCTGCTGAGGGGAACCTCCGTTGGGGATATGCGGCTGGAAAGAGGCGACGAGATGACCTCGACCTTCGACGACGTGCGGAACTCCATTTTCCTGAACGGTCACGACCTGACGCCGCGCGAGGTCGCGGACGTCGTGCGGCGCCCCGTGCGGCCGCGGGTGGACGTCGACCCCGAAGCACTCGAACGCATGGAAAGCTCCCACGGCCTCAAGCTCCGGCTGATCGACCTCGGCCTCCCCCTCTACGGGGTGACGACCGGGTTCGGCGACAGCAGCACACGCCAGATCTCCGCGGCCAAGACCGCCGAGCTCCAGCGCAACCTCGTCCGCTACCACCTCAACGGCACCGGCCCGGACAGCAGTCCCGAGGTCGTGCGAGCCACCCTGCTGATCCGGGCGAACTGCCTGGCCCGAGGCCACTCCGGAGTCCGTCCCGCGCTGGTCGCGCGCCTGTTGGCGCTGCTGGAGCACGACGTCCTGCCCATCATCCCGGAGCGCGGATCGGTCGGCGCGAGCGGCGACCTCGTCCCGCTCTGCTACGTCGCGAGCGCCGTCATCGGCGAGGGGACCGTCCGGTACCTCGGCCGAGACCTGGCCGCGGTGGAGGCGCTCGCGGCGTGCGGGCTGGAGCCGTTCGTGCTGGAGGCCAAGGAGGGCTTGGCGCTCATCAACGGCACCTCGTTCATGTCCGCGTTCGCCGCACTGGCCATCGAGGCGGCCAAGGAACTGGCGGCCATCGCGGACCTGTGCACCGCGCTCGGCGCGCAGGTGCTGCTCGGCAACCAAGGTCATTACCACCGTTTCATCCACGAGCAGAAACCGCATCCCGGACAACTCACGAGTGCGGACAACATCCGCGTGCTGTTGGACGGATCGGGCCTTTCGCGGTCCTACGGAGAAGTCCTGACGTCCGATCCGATGCCGTCGGGAGCGGGCTTCCACCACCTCGACCACGCGGTGCAGGATCGTTATTCACTGCGCTGCGCGCCCGCTGTCACGGGCGTGTTGAGGGATCTCGTGGAATGGGCCGAGAAATGGGTCACGGTCGAGATCAACTCGACCAACGACAACCCGCTGTTCGACAGCGCGGACAGCGCGGTGCGCAGTGGCGGCAACTTCTACGGCGGTCACATCGGCCAGGCGATGGACGGCCTGAAGCTCGCCGTGGCGAACGTGGCGGACCTGCTCGACCGCCAGCTCGCGCTCGTCGTGGACGAGAAGTTCAACAACGGGCTGCCCGCGAACCTCGCGCGGCCGTTCGCCGCCGACGACTGGCAGGCGGGCCTGCACCACGGGTTCAAGGGGATGCAGATCGCCGCGTCCTCGCTGACCGCCGAGGCGCTGAAGCTGACCAACCCGGCGAGCGCGTTCTCCCGGTCGACCGAGGCGCACAACCAGGACAAGGTCAGCATGGGCACGATCGCCGCCCGCGACGCCAGGACCGTGCTCGAGCTGGCCGAGCAGGTCGCCGCGATCCACCTGCTCGCGCTCTGCCAGGCCGCCGACCTGCGCGGGCCCGAGCTGCTGAGCCCCGCCACCCGGCCCGCGTTCGACCTGATCCGCGACCACGTGCCCACGGTCGAGGTCGACCGGCGGATGGACGCCGACATCCACGCCGTCGTCGCCCTGATCCGGAGCGGCGAGCTGCGGAAGTCCTGCAAGCTCCTGTAGACCGCCCGGTCAGACCGGCGGGATGAGCCCGGTGAAGGTGCGTCCGCCCTCGCAGTGGGGGCAGGAACGGCCGTTGTCGACGGTCCTCGGCGTGCCGCCGATGACGGCCAGCACCGGGTTCGCCACGAACCCCGCGCCACCGCACAGCTGGCAGACCGTGCGCACCTCGCGCGTCACCTCGAACAGGTCGGACGGGTCTTCTTCGAAATCGTCGTCGAAGCCCTCGTCGTCGTCTTCCGAGTAGTCGTCTTCCTGCTCTTCGTCCTCGCTCATCAGGGCACCACCGTACCTGGTGAGAGCTGTGCCACCGGCCGACGGTCGGGGTACTCCGTTCGAGTGTTTCAGCAGGTACCGTGCCGTACGTCATGCGCACGCTGTTGATCGACAACCACGACTCGTTCACGTTCAACCTGTTCCAGTACCTCGCGCGGGTGAACGGGCTCGATCCGGTCGTCATCGCCAACGACGACCCGCGCTTCCGGTTGGCCGATCTCGACGGATTCGACAACGTCGTGATCTCGCCCGGACCGGGAGACCCCCGAAATAGGTCCGATTTCGGGTTCTGCCAAGACGTAATAGCGCACGCGCGGATTCCGCTGCTCGGTGTTTGCCTCGGGCACCAGGGCCTGTGCGTCGAGCACGGCGCCACGATCGGGCTCGCGCCGGAACCGAGGCACGGCCGGATCGACCCCGTTCGGCACACCGGCGTGGACGTCCTCGACGGATTGCCGTCGCCGTTCTCGGTCGTGCGGTACCACTCGCTCGCGGTCACCGACCTGCCGCCGGAGCTGGAGCCGATCGCCTGGGCGGACGACGGCGTGCTGATGGCCGTCCGGCACCGGACCCGGCCCGCGTGGGGCGTGCAGTTCCACCCCGAGTCGATCTGCTCCGAGCACGGGCACCAGCTCCTGGCGAATTTTCGCCGTCTCACCGAGGCGCACCACGTGGTCGCGCCCGTGCCGCCGATCCCGGTCGTCCGGCCGACGCCCGTCCCGCCGCCGCGGGAGGTGCTGGTGCGGACGCTGGACGAGCACCCGGACCCCGAGGCCGTGTTCGCGCGCCTGCACGGCTCCGCGCGCGACGCGTTCTGGCTGGACAGCAGCCTGACCGGCGGGCGCGGGCGGTTCTCGGTGATGGGCGACGCGAGCGGGCCGCTGGCGCGGGTCGCGACCGTGGACGTGTGGGCCGGGCAGGTCACCGTGACCGGCGCCGAGGGCGTCGAGGTGCACGACGGGCCGTTCTTCGAGTGGCTGGAACGGGACCTGGCCGCCAACGCCGTCACCCCGCCCGACCTGCCGTTCGAGTTCGCGCTGGGCTGGGTCGGCTACCTCGGGTACGAGCTGAAGGCCGAGTGCGGCGGCGAACTGGCCCACCGGTCCGAGCAGCCGGACGCGGCGCTGGTGTTCGCCGACCGCGCGGTGGTGTTCGACCACGAGCTGCGGCGCGTCCACCTGCTGTCGTTGACCGACGACGACTGGTTCGACCGCACGTCGGCGGTGCTGCGCGAGGTCGGCCCGCTGACCGAGCCCGTGGTCGGCGTCCGGTCGGGCGAGGTCTCGCTGCGGCACGGCCGGGCGCACTACCTGAAGCTGGTCGACGCCTGCCTGGAGGCGATCACCGCGGGGGAGACCTACGAGGTGTGCCTGACGAACACCGTCACCTGGCGCGGCGAGGTCGACCCGTGGTCGGCCTACCGGTTCCTGCGGCGGGAGAGCCCGGCCCCGTTCGGCGCGCTGCTGCGGTTCGGCGGCCTGTCCGTGCTGAGCACGTCACCCGAGCGGTTCCTGGGCGTCGACCGGCACGGCGTCGCGCTGTCCGAGCCGATCAAGGGCACCCGGCCGCGCGGGCGGACGCCCGAAGAGGATCTTGCTCTGCGCCGTGACCTGGCCACGAGCGTCAAGGACCGGGCCGAGAACCTGATGATCGTGGACCTGGTCCGCAACGACCTCGGCCACCACGCGGAAGTGGGCTCGGTCGAGGTGCCGCGGCTGTTCGACGTGGAGACCTACGCGACCGTGCACCAGCTCGTGAGCGGCGTTCGGGCGAAACTTCGCCACGACAGTTCGGCCGTTCGGTGCGTTCGCGACGCGTTCCCCGGTGGTTCGATGACCGGTGCGCCGAAGATCCGGACAATGCAGATCCTCGATGGGCTGGAAGGGGGACCCAGAGGGGTCTACTCCGGCGCGCTCGGTTACTTCTCGCTGTCGGGATCAGCGGACTTCAGCATCGTCATCAGGACACTCGTGGTCCACGACGACAAGGTGAGTTTCGGCGTCGGCGGAGCGGTCATCGCCCTCTCCGACGGAGCCGAGGAATTCGAGGAGACAGCGGTCAAGGCGACCGCGTTGCTCCGACTGCTGGACACACCGTTTCCGGGTCGCTAGAGCGTCGATCGCGCGAGACCGGAATGGTCCCACGATGTGGTTAACGACCCGTTTCCCCGCGTTGACCCCGCCGGTGGGCCAGGTCAACGCGGCGAAACGACGACGTCAGGAAGCGTGCGCTTCCTGGAACTGCACGACCAGGCCCTGCGGAATGCGGCCACGGTCGGAGATCTGGTGCCCCTGAGCACGCGCCCAGTCGCGAATCGCCTGCGCCTGCGCCTTGTCGCCCGCCTTGACGGTGCTCTTGCCGGTGCCCTTGCGCTGCTTGCGGCCACCCGCGCGGCGCGCCTTGGCGACGAAGTCGCCGAGCGACTCGCGCAACTTGTCCGCATTCTCCTTGGACAGGTCGATGGAGTACTCCACACCGTCCAGCGCGAAGGTTACGGTCTCGTCGGCTTCGCCGCCGTCGAGGTCGTCGATGAGTTGGACGACGGTCTGCTGTGCCACTGTTCCTCCGTATGTGATCGCATAGCGCGTGCTGCCGTCGACTGTAACTTCGCCACACGCTTCGGGGTCACCATAGTGCACAGGTTGAATATCGGCTAACCTTTCGAAGGGAAAATGTGACAGAAGCCCCCCGGTCGGGTCATTTTGGTCCCAGACGTTTAAATGCACGCCAACGCGCGACCGTTACCGTCACAATCGGTGCACGCCCCGGCGGCGAGGACGCCTATCCTGGAGGCGATACCCACCCAGGGTAGGGAAGGCCGGGAGTGATGCACGGGTACACCTCGAACAAGGACGCCTACCTCAAGCGGCTGCGGCGCGTGGAGGGCCAGGTGCGCGGCCTCCAGCGCATGGTCGACAACGACGAGTACTGCATCGACGTCCTCACCCAGATCTCGGCGGCCACCAAGGCCCTCCAGGCCGTCTCCCTAGGGCTCCTCGACGAACACCTCAAGCACTGCGTCGCCCAGGCGGCCGCGGAAGGCGGCGAGGTGGCCGAGGAGAAGATCCGCGAAGCGAGCGAGGCCATCGGCCGCCTGGTCCGCTCCTAGGGCCCCTTTCCCGCGGGTCCGACCTGATCCAGTACAGTTGCCCCCTGCCGGCCCCCGTAGCCCAACCGGCAGAGGCAGCGGACTCAAAATCCGTCCAGTGTCAGTTCGACTCTGACCGGGGGCACGTACAGGATGCACACTGCTCGTCGGTGTGCATCCTTTCTGCTTCCCCTGGGGGGCTCGTACAGGATGCACACGGTGCGGGCCCTGATCGTTCCTGTGCCGCGTCCGGCCCGCTGTCCATGACGGTGGTGCCCAACGCCGAAATTTCCGGTGTGTGGGCCGCTGGGAGAATCACCCGCAGTGTTGCCTCGTTGGTCCGGTAGTGGACCTGGATCGACAACTGCGTCAGGTCGAACAAGCGGCTTAGCAGTTCGGTGGGCGCGCGGTGCAGGTTGACGGCCAGATGGGGAAGCGCGTCGAGGATGTCGATCTGCTCCGGGCCGGGAATGTCGGGCAGTTGTTCGCGCTCCCGGTCGAGTTCGGTGACCGCTGTCAGCAGCGCCTGTCGTTCGGTCTCCAGGTCGTTGTAGCGCTGCCGCAGCCCGTGGGTGAATGGATCACGTGGATCCGCTTCTTCGGCTTGCCGCAGCACGTTCTCCTGCTTTCGGGCGGCTTCCGCGAGTTTTCGCTGCAAGCGGAGATGTTGACCTTCGTATTTGCGCTTGGCGGTGTCGTCGACCAAAGACAGCCCCGCCAGGAACAGTTCACTTCGCTGTGGCCCGAAGACGCGCTCGGTGAAGAAGCGGGTCACTTCGGTCAGAATCAGGTCCTCTCGCATGTAGACGGTGGGCGGGTGGTCGGCGTACTTGTCCGGACGGCCGCGGTTGTTGGTCAAGGGATGGCAGCGGTAGTAGACGACATCGCCTCGGGCTGTTCCCATCATGGTGCGATCGCAGTCGCACTTCACCCGGCGGCGCAGCAGATAGGTACGCCGTGTCGTCGCGTCGTTCTTCGGTTCCGTGCCGTCGCGCGAACCCTGTCGCTGGTCGCTTCGCGCGGTGTACTCGTCGTACATCCATTTCGGCACCAGCGGCTCGTGCACGGGTTCGGTGGACCACACCCACATCTCCGGCGGATTCGCCTTGTTCCGGCCACCGCGACTCCGTCGGGCTCGGCGGTTGTAGACCTGGTAGCCGGTGTATTTCGGGTTCTTGAGGATGTCCGCGACGGTGGTTTTCGACCACGCGTTGCGCGCCCGAAGCCCTCCCGTGGGCTCCGGCGGCGGGAACCGGTCCAGGTCGAGGTTGAGGCGGTCGGCGATGGTGTCGAGTCCGAGCTGCTCGTGGTGTCGCCACTTCGCGATCAGGGTCACGGTCTCCCCGCGCAACCCATCGGGTTCGAGCCGGGTCTTCGTCAACCCCTTGTCGGCCTTGCTGGCGTTGGGGTGGCGGAGCTTCTTCGCCTTGTACCCGTAGGGCGGCTTGCCGATGTTGTAGCCCTCGCGCACGTGCGTGCACGTGCCACCCCAGGACAGCTCCAGCATGTTGAGCACTTCGTACTCGGCCACCGACTGGTTGATGCGCCGCTGGAGGATCTGCTGGGCCCGCCCGCCGGTGAGCATGATCGGCTCGTTGGACGCGAACACCGGCACCTCTGCCCGCTCCAACTCCCGCTCGACGGAGAGGGTCTCGTACATCTTGCGGGCGATGCGCGACATCGACTCGCAGATCACCACGTCGAACCGCCTGCCCGGCTTCGGCGCTTCCGTGAGCAGATCGGTGATGCCGCCGTCACGGGCGATCGGGATGTCGAACCGCTCGTAGTCCGTCCCCTTGCCCCGCTGGTGGATCTCCATGCGGCCGGACTCGACGTCGTAGAAGTGACACACGATCACCCACGAGGGCGGCAGAGATGCCTTCGACCGGTCCAGCTGGCGCAGCAGCGACTGGCGAGGGTCCTGGTGATCCTCGGTCGAGGTCCGTCCCACCCACGCGACCCGCACCTCTTTGCCGTGCAGCGCGAGCGGCAGCCCGAAGGGCGACACGGCCAGGTCGCTCAAACCGGGGCGGCGACCGTGCGGTCCTGTCGAGGCGTCGAACGCGGGGCCGTTCACGCCACCCACCTCATGACCGGGTGCTGCTGCTTGCGCTGGGCCTGGAGGTCGTCGTGCGCCCAGCTCAGCAGCGCCTGGAGAGCCGCGGCCAGTTCCTGCTCGAGCCACTGCTCCTGTCGGCCGTCCACCTGTCGCGCTTCGGTCGTGAACCGCCACGGCAAGGATGTCGATCGGGACGCCCGTCGACGGGCGTGAGGCGGGAACTGCTCGTGGTGGGCAGGACCGCTTGGTGGTGCTGCCGAGAAGCGGGTCGGCGGGCGGTGGGACATGCGCGTCGGCTTGCCCGGCGGACGCGCCGGGTGCCGGCTGTGTCGTGCCGGCAGGGCCGGGTCGTGTTGCTTCGGGGTGTTCGTCACGGTGCCCCCTGATGTCGTGGCCGCGATGGCATTGGTGCGCCAACGACACCTCCGTACCGGTCGAGCAGTCAAGTACACCAAGCGGTGGACTTGTTGCCCCGCAAGACATTCTGCGGGAATCCGCCTGCCTCGTTCGGATCCTTTCGATCAGTGAGGGGAAGTGTCGTCGTCACCCCTTAACTCCGCGAAACAACCGCCAAGGGGACAGCGACGAGCCTCTTTTCTTGCCCGCGGCTGTGCGGAGATCGACGCCGGGGACGTCCGGTCGCCGGCCTTCTCGATCGGGTCGCGCTGGGTTGTCGATGATGGTCGTCATGGCAGAACGCGACCTCGGCACGTTGTCCGACCTCGTCGATCTCGACGGAGCAACCACCTTGCGGGAGGCAGTGGTCGAACGACTGGGCCCTGCCGCGGCCCGGCACGACATCCACGCGATCACCAGGGCTTACCGTGACGCGATCAACGACCGGCTGCCGGACGATCTCGTCGTCGACGAAGACGACCGAGTTATTCTGGAGACCTGGATCGAGGACAACCCCCGCGAACTCCTCGACGACGCCCTGTTCGCTGCCGACCTCGACGCAATCATCCGGGGAAGCTCGTGAACCTCGTGGGGCTCGCTGTAAACGGGTACATCCCACATACACCAGGGAAAGACGAACGGCAGCTCGCGGCGTAGTTTCGGACATAGGAGCATCCCGCCTGCACAGGGAAGACTGCACAACTGGTCCTCGACGGGATGACGTCTCCGGACCACCTCCGCCTGCGTGGAGAAGACGTCAGGGCGGACATTGGCCGCGATCCACGGCCTGGGACGACCTCCGCCTGCGCGACGATGACGCCGTCACCGAGGAGATGCTGGAGACAGGCCCCGGACCACCCCCGCCTGCGCGGGGAAGACCAGACTTCGGGTAGCACCAGCGCGACGAAGTCGGGACCACTCCCGCCTGCACGGGGGAAGACAGCGGGATCTTTCCCGAGGTCTACAACTACGAAGGACCACCCTCGCCTACGAAGGGAAGACGACACGGCCGAGGTGGCGCGCGACCTCGACTGGGGACCACCCCCGCCTGCGCGGGGAAGACTCGACCGGCACCAGGCCGTCGACCTGCTCCACCTTGTCGGCGACGGCAGTGGTGCCGCCGAGCGGACCACCCCCGCCTGCGCGGGGAAGACGGCTGCACCACCGCCGACGGCACGTACATCACGGGACCACCCCCGCCTGCGCGGGGAAGACGGCTGGAAGGTGCTGACGAGCGCGGGCAACGCGGGACCACCCCCGCCTGCGCGGGGAAGACGCGCCCACGACCACCTGAAGTACCCGCATCCAGGGACCACCCCCGCCTGCGCGGGGAAGACTTGGTGGTGGCGGTGATCGACGCGTCGGGCCCGGGACCACCCCCGCCTGCGCGGGGAAGACTCCGCCGCAGGCCATCCGGGCCGTGGCGACCGAGGACCACCCCCGCCTGCGCGGGGAAGACACCGACGACGACGTGACCGTGATCGACGGCGAGGGACCACCCCCGCCTGCGCGGGGAAGACAAGTGCGGGATGCCGTCACCTGACTCGAACGGGGGACCACCCCGCCTGCGCGGGGAAGACTTCGCGACGAAGGTCGGCCAGTACGTCGTGAAGGGACCACCCCCGCCTGCGCGGGGAAGACGCAGGCGTGCTGTTGAACAGCCTGCCGAGTGCCGGACCACCCCCGCCTGCGCGGGGAAGACGAGGCTGAGGAGCACCACCGAGGCCTGGGTGTGGGACCACCCCCGCCTGCGCGGGGAAGACGCGTGTCGCGGGAGCCGGCCCGCGACGGTGGCCGGACCACCCCCGCCTGCGCGGGGAAGACCCCGAACGGTGGGCCGGCGTTTGACGCATCTGGGGGACCACCCCCGCCTGCGCGGGGAAGACGCTCTCCGGTCCTCAGACGTTCAGCGCGGCCAGGGACCACCCCCGCCTGCGCGGGGAAGACTTTGCGGAGTACGCGTCGGGTGTTGACGTTCGGGGACCACCCCCGCCTGCGCGGGGAAGACCAGGCCGGCGCCGCGACCATCCTCACCGAGGCGGGACCACCCCCGCCTGCGCGGGGAAGACCTGAGTGATTCGAGTACCGTTCGCCCCGGAATCGGGACCACTCCCGCCTGCGCGGGGAAGACAGCTGGTCGACGTCCTGCCGCGCCGGGTCGGTGGGACCACCCCCGCCTGCGCGGGGAAGACGGCGACATCACCGTGGAAAACGGTGCCGTGTCGGGACCACCCCCGCCTGCGCGGGGAAGACACAACCTCCAGAAACTCGAGAAATACGAGTGGCGGACCACCCCCGCCTGCGCGGGGAAGACACTTCTTGACCAGCAACGTTACTGGCTTGCTGGTCGTTTCAGCATGGGTTTGGCGCGCTTGATCGTCTTGGGTGGTTTTCATAGTCAGGATCGATGTGTGGCGACGTGCTGCTGGGTACTGGGGACCTGTGATTGCCTGTGACGGCGAAAACAGGGGTAACGGAAATTTGGTGGAATCGCGACCACCACGGTGATGGCCATCCTCCTGCCGGAGGGTTCCCGGCCAGGGTTCTCCGCCGGCCTGCCCGCGTTCGTAGGGTGCTCCGTAGTCGCCGCCAGCTGTGCTGTCGGCTCACCCTGGTAGGGCTGTGGGGACTGATCGGCTTGGGGTTGCTTGGGCGAAGGCGTTCCAGAGCAGGTTGAGCGGGTGGTCGTCGGCGTAGCGTTCGCGTTCGCCTGTGCGGGCGAAGATGCCGGTGGCGATTTCGAGTGCGGGGTCGTAGTCGTCGGCGAGGGTGATCTTGCGGAGGTCGCGGCCGGGGAGGCGTCCTTCGAGGGCGGCGTCGGCGACGCGTTCGGTGGTGAGCATGCAGCCGTGCAGGAGTTGGGCGTTGAGCAGGTTGAGGCCGTAGTTGAGGGAGTCGATGTCGGCGATGACGTCGAGTCGGCCGCGGTAGTCGGGGCCGTACCAGCGGCCCAGGAACTGCGACAGCAACCCGGCGGTCGGGGCCAGCAGCGGCAGGTGGGGGAGTTTGCCCGCGGTGACCGGGGTGTCGGGAAGTTCGCGGGCGGTGAGGTTGGTGAGCAGGGCGACGCGTTCGCGGTGCCATTCCAGGAAGTCGTAGGGCAGGTTCGGGGGCTTGCCGGGTTCGGCGGCGAAGCTACCGCACACCAGGTCGACCTTCTTCGCGTCGAGCTTGCGCCACAGGTCGCGGGTGCGGACGTGCTCGATGTTGAGGTGCACGTCGCGGCGTTCGAAGTCTTCCCGCAAGGTGGGCCAGACCGCGCCGAGGAACTCCACGGTGAACTCGGTGGTGCCGAAGGTGACGGTGGACCCGACGCGGCGCCTGCTTCGGTGCAGGCTGTCGGTCCAGGACCGCAGCGTTCGCACGGCCAGGGCCACGACCTCTTCACCTGAGGGGGTGAAGAGGAAGTTCTTGCCACGGCCCTGCTTGACCACCAGCGCCTCGCCGACCAGGCGGGTCGCCGCTTTGTTGAGGTTGTCCAGCTGCTTTTGCACGCTGGACTGCTCCCGGCCCAGCACGCGCGCGGCTCGCTGGGCGGTGCCGGTCGTGTGCACGACGGCCAGGGTGCGCAGCTGGTCGAGGCTGACGTCGAGCATCTCGGGCGGACACCCCAGCAGGGTCGCGAGCAGGTCCGCCGCGTCGAGTTCTTCCTCCGGCAACTCCGCCACCACGCCTCCTCGTTGCTGCTGCGATGAGGCCACACCCTGGCATGGGAGTTGTCCGGTCGGACAGTTGGGTTGTCGCTGATCGCAGGTGTACCCCAATTGTCCCGATGTGTCCGAGCGAACATCTAAAGTCGGAATACTGTTCGGTCGAACAACTAGATGAGGCGCGCTTGGTACTCGCCGAAACGGTGGAGGTTGTTCGATGGTCATTGCCCGCAGCATCGCCGAAGATCGTCTGGCCACGTCCTGCTACTTCCGGACCACAGTGGACACCCCGTACCGCAAGGCCCTGGTGCAGATCAACGAGGACTGCAACCTGCGCTGCGCCCACTGCTTCGTGTCCGCGACGCGGATCGGCAAGCAGATGCCGTTGGCCGACGTGGTCGACAAAGTGATCCCACGCCTGGCGGCCAGCCGCGTCCGGCGAATCACCCTCACCGGCGGCGAACCCAGCATCCACCCGGACTTCATGGCCATCGTGCGCGCGTTCCGCGCCGCCGACATGGAAGTGGGGATCTGCACCAACGCCACCACTCTGAACGACACCGAGATCGCCGAACTCGCGGAACTCGACGTGCACTGCAACGTCTCCCTCGACGGCTTCGCCGCCGACTCGCACGGCAAGTTCCGCGGCGACCGCGCCTCCTTCGACGTCACCGTGGCCACCGTGGAGAAACTCGGCGCGGCCGGGATCCTGCAAGGCCTGCTGTGCACACCGAACTCGCTGGCACAGAATCAGGAGTACGCCCGGTTGTGCGAGTTCGCTCGCGACAACGGCGCACGCTACGTGCTGCTCAACCCGCTGGGCAGCATGGGCCGCGGCGTCAAATCGCAGGCCAAGCTCGCGAAGACCACCCTGCACATGCAGGAGATCCACGCGCTGACCGCACCGTTCGACGGCCCCGACCTCGACATCGCCCACATCCGCTTCCCCAACACCGAGAACAAACCCCTGGCCGGATGCGAGGCCGGGACGATCATCTACGTGTTCACCCCCGGCGAGGTCACCGTGTGCCCGTACCTGGTGTTCGCCGCGCGAACCCCCGGCTCGCAGCACACCGACGCCGAGTTCATCGTCGGCAACATCCTCACCGACCCCGACATCGCGCAACGCCTGGACGACTACCGCTTCCACGACCGCTACCAGGTCGGGGACAACCCCACCTGCGGGTCCTGCTCGATGGCCGCTGGATGCGGCAAGGGTTGCCCAGCCGCCGTTGTCGCCGCGGGAGGCCGGATCGGCGACGTGGACACCGAGCAGTGCCCGGTCACTGAGGACGCGACCACCCGAGGACGTCGGCTGCTGCCGCTGATGCCGGTATGACGACCTTCGCTCCCCAACCACGCCGCCTGGCCGGAACCCTGATCACCCTCGACGGGCCAGGCGGGGTGGGCAAGTCGACCGCGGCCCGACTGGTCGCCGATGCGCTGACCGCGGCCGGACTGCCGGTTCACGCGACGACCCAGCCCTCCCGCGCAGCCCTGGGCGAAATGGCTCGACACGGCACCGACACCTACCAAGGCATGGCGTTGGCGTGCCTGTGCGCCGCCGACCGCCACCACCAACTCGCCGTCGAAATCCTGCCCGCGCTGCGCGACGGAAAGATCGTCGTGTGCGACCGCTACATCGCGTCCTCGCTGGTGCTGCAAGGCCTCGACGGCCTGTCCAGCGAGACCGTCTGGCAGCTCAACCACGGCGTCTACCGCCCCGATCTCGCGATCATCCTCAACGGCGACCCCCAGGTCATCGACGCCCGGCTCCGCAGCCGAGGCGGACACAGCCGCTTCGAACGCGCCGAGGACAACAGCGACCTCGAATCCGGCCTCTACCTCCACGTCGAACACGACCTGCACGCCAAAGGCTGGCCCGTGACCACCATGGACTGCACCACCGACACCCCTGACACGATCGCCGCCCGGATCGTGACCCTCATCCACCACGTCCTCCAGGAGAAGAACCCGGCATGTCTCTGAGCCTGCTCACCGTCAACATCGGCGCCTGCTCGCTCGACCGCGCCCGCCACCAACTGCGCTGGCTCACCCAACGCCCCGAGCAGGTGCTGGTGCTCACGGAGACCAAAGCCACCGCGGGCAGCCACTTCCTCGCCGAGTCGTTCACCGCCGCCGGATACGCGGTGACCTTCCCCGAACATGCCAACGGCGAACTCGGCGTGATGATCGTCAGCAAGGTCCCCACCACCCCCGACCCACTGGGTGCGGCGATGGACTACCTGCCCGCTCGCGCCGTCGGAGTCGTGCTCGACACCACCGATGGGCCTCTGCGGGTAGTGGGTGCCTACGTGCCCTCCCGCGACGCCACCCTGGACAAGACCGAACGCAAGAAGACCTGGATCACCCGCTTCCACGCCGCCTTGGACGCCACCGCCACCGACGCGCCCCTGTTGCTGCTGGGCGACCTCAACGTGCTCGAACCCGCCCACACCCCGGCTCACCGCGGTCAGTTCGCGCCGTTCGAGTACGACTTCTACACCGGCCTGACCACCCGGCACGGCCTGCTCGACCTGTTCCGGCACCTGCACCCCGACCGCGTCGAACACAGCTGGGCGCGCCGCGCGGACCTGGGCTACCGCTACGACCACGCCCACGGCTCACCCGCGCTGGCCGAGCGGATCGAGGCGTGCGACTACGTCCACGAGACCAGGACCCCCGCGGCGGACGGATCCCGGCTTACCGATCATTCCGGACTCGCCGTACGGGTGTCGCCGACCGCCACCACGGCGCTGCTAACGTCGGACCCCACCACGGCGGTCAGCGCCCACACCGAGTCGGAGCCCACTCTGTTCTGACCTCGGGAATCCTTTCGCGTTGGCGGCCGGACCGACCACAGCCGACCCGCGAGGACTCGTCGCCGGATGACCACCACCAGCACCACCACTCCCCGAATCGGCGCGCGCGTCCTGCTGCTCGACGCCGCCGATCGCGTGTTGCTCATCCACGCCAAGGATCCGCAGGATCCCGAGCACCACTGGTGGGAACTGCCCGGCGGCGGCCTGGATGAGGGCGAGGACCTCACTACTGCCGCGTTGCGCGAGGTCGCCGAGGAAACCGGCCTCACGCTCGCGGAGTTGGGTCGCGAGCTGTGGGTGCGTGAATCCCGGTTCCGATATAAGGGCCGCGAGCACCACCGCGTCGACCACGTGTTCCTCGGCCGCACGCCGAGCACTGTGCCGCAGGTTCCGCTCAAGCCCACCGAGAACGAGAAGGCCGGGCTCATCGAGCGCCGCTGGTGGTCGGCCGAGGAACTGCGGCACTGCCAGGACAAGCTGCTCCCCGGAACCCTGCCCGACCTGTTGGACGACCTGCTGGCCGGTCGATTGAACGACACGCCCTTGCTGCTGGTGGGCTGATCGGTCGTTTCTTGGGTTGGCCGCTGGAAGACGCGGCAGACACGTCGACGGAGCAGCCCGTGTGGTTGACCCCCAAGATCGACGGTGGCCAACGTACTGAGATCTGTTGCTGCGTAACAGCTTTCTCTGTCGGAGCAGGCGATGGTGAGCAGGTCAGCGTGAGGGGCGTGGGCAATCACGACCTGGCGGGCGGAAGCCGGATGGATGCTCTGATCAGGTGAACAAGGCCAGAATCGGTCAAGTCGGTGATTTCGCGTGCCGATGGCATGGGTAGCGCCGGAACCCTCCCCGCAGGGCTGGCGCTTCGTCAGGTCACGACCCGCCGTTCTCGCTCCGTGTAACCAGCAGTTCCATGTTGCCGATACGGGCAGTGACGGGACTGGAGGTGCGATGGAAGGGCGGGACACGACGAGCGACGGCGCGGACGCGGTGTTCAGGTGCTCGCTTCTCGCATTGGCCCTGGCAGCGGCGACCGACATCGTGGTGGCTGTGATCGACGCGGTGGAGTGGGCGTGGTGGATGGCAGGTGTCTTCGTGCTGGTGGCTCTGCTGCTGGCCGGGGCCAGGACAAGACCAGGGGGAGAACGCTCCCCGCAACGAGGAGATGAGCGCGCGCAACCGCCCGAGTTGGCCGCCAGCCTCGTGCGCCGCGACTCCTGAGCGGCCATCACCGTCTCGAGTGCACGTCGTGTCATCTTGCGTTCCCGCGCATAGACCTTTACGTGCCGCTATCGGCGTTCGCGACGGCTACTCGGCCGTACGAATCGGCCATCTCGACTCCATCCGGATGTGATCCTTGGGCGTAAGCGAGGCTCATTCATCGGCGGATCGAC
Organism: Umezawaea sp. NPDC059074; assembly: GCF_042738955.1. NCBI lineage: Bacteria > Bacillati > Actinomycetota > Actinomycetes > Pseudonocardiales > Pseudonocardiaceae > Umezawaea > Umezawaea sp. NPDC059074. The sequence continues at coordinate 38,793 of NZ_JBHYHC010000013.1, read as the reverse complement.
CAAGCATGGGCTGAGGTTGCAGCACCTGTCGGTGATGGTGGTCGTATGGGGATCGGCCCCGCGTACGCAGGGAAGCCTTCGGCCTATTTGGCGAAGATGGTCGGCCAGAAAGGGCCACCCCCGCCTGCGCGGGGAAGACGAACAGGAGCCTGGTCGTCACGCCCCTCACACGGGACCACCCCCGCCTGCGCGGGGAAGACCACCGGAGCCGGCGGCACCGGCGGTTCGTTCTCGGGACCACCCCCGCCTGCGCGGGGAAGACCTGGCCGACCGGTGCAACGTCCCGCTGCCCGTGGGACCACCCCCGCCTGCGCGGGGAAGACGGGCGGCATGGCGGCGGTGAGGCGTGGCGGCCGGGACCACCCCCGCCTGCGCGGGGAAGACCCGGTCGCGATCGTTGCGACCGGCCCGCACCCAGGACCACCCCCGCCTGCGCGGGGAAGACCGCGAGACCAGCAGGCCGCCCTTCACGAGGTAGGGACCACCCCCGCCTGCGCGGGGAAGACACTTGTTGACCAGCAACTTTATCGACTGTGGCGTGGTTTTGGCATGTGTTTGTTGTGACTGATCGTTTCGGTTGTCGGTTTGCTGAGCGTCAGACGGTGATCGCGCCAGGTGACGTGCTGCTGATGAGTCGGAGGCGGGGAAGTAGGGGTAACGGAAATCGGTGGAACCGCGACAATCGCGGAGGCGGCCATCCCCCCGGCCGCCGTGTTCCGGTAGGGGCCCTCTCCCCCCAAGTGCTCCGACCGGGCGTAGGCGGGCCAGTCGAATGGCCGTGGGCTGTTTCGTGACTTGACTGCCGTTCGAACACATGTGCGATCGTGTCGGCATGGCGGCGATGAGCATGATGCAGCGGCAGCACTTCGAGGACAAAGTCCAACGCTTTCGAAAGCTGGTCAACCGCACGCCGCGGTGGCACCCCGCCGAGGTTGACGGGCGGCCTGTCATGGTCGACGACAGCGGGGTGGTCGTCCTTCGATTCGAAGGTCCGTGGACACCTGATCTCGCTCGGCTGTTCACGCACCTGACCCACGATGTCGGCCTCAGCCTGTTGGCGTTGCTGGAAGCCGCTCCCGGCACAGCGGCACAAGGACAAGCGGTGAGGTTTCTCGACGCGTTGTACTTGGACGGCAGAGCCAAGACGCTCAACCTGCCGCACGAGTGACTACCGAGAGCGGCCGACGCCTTCGCGGACTAGGGGTACCGACGCGACGTCAACCCATTCGTAGGAGTGGCGGTCGCGGTTGAGGTCGATCAGCGACACCGAGGACACGGTCACCTCGGCCCTGTGTTCGCCGTGGGTAGTGAGGCCGCGTTCGACCGGCTCGGCCGGGCCCGAAGCGTTGGAGTAGCCCAGCGACACGTGTGCCCGGAAACCCGCTTCGGGCTCCGGTACGTTGTCCGGTCCCCATACGTCGCCGATCGCGGCGCGGATCGCCGACCGCAACTGCGTGATCGGTTCCAGCGGCCGGGCGGGCATCTGGATCGTCTCCGGGTCCACGTGCGCGGGCCCGATGATCACGGTGAACGGCTCCAGTGCGGCGCAGCGCTCGCGGGCGGCCCGCACGATGCGGTCGACGTCGGCGCGGTCGACCTCGTCGGTGAACCCGATCCCTTGCAGCGTCAGATGCAGCCACCGCACCGGAACCGGGTCGAGCATCGGCAGCGCGGCGAGGGCGGGGGCGTAATCGGACACGAGCCGCTGTGCGGCGGGTTGGTCGGCGAAGGTGATGTGCCAGGTGTAGAACGACCGCCCGACCCGCCATCCCGGCCGCCACCACCAGTGGTCCCGCATCGGCTCGGTCACGCGCTCAGCTCCTTGGTCACGGTGTCCCGCCGGAAGTCCGCGACGGCGTCGCGGATCCGCCGCGCGGCCGGATCGGCCGTCGTGGTGGCCATGGCACCCGCTTCCACCACGCGGTGCACCAGCGGCCTGACCCGGTGGGCGGGCGCGGTGTCGAGCACCGGCCGCAACGCCTCCTCGGCCGCGGCGAGATCGCCGAGCACCACGTGGGCCTTGACCTGCTGCAGACGTGTCATCCGCTCCGATCCCCGGCTGCGGTGGTCTTCCGGGGTGGCTTCGAACGCGGCCACCGCCCGGTCTGCGAAGGCGAGGGCGTTGTCGGCTTGGCCCAAGACCAACTCGGTGTCCGACCACAACGACCCGGCCCGCTCCACCGAGCACGTCAACGGCCCGGCCAGCTCGTCCTCGACGCGCTGCGCGGTCTCACCGGCCCGTTGGGCTCGGCGAAGTGCGGCGGTCGCGCCGTCGGCGTCGCCGACGCGGGCTAGGTCCAGCGCCAACGCGCTGGACAGGAACAGCTCGGCGCTGCCGCTCCCACGGTAGGTCAACCCGTCGGCGGCATACTGGGCGGCGGCGGTGAAGTCGTTCTGCCAGAACGCGGCCGTGTGCTGGGTGGCCCGCACCCACGCCCGCAGCGCGTGGTGATCGGCGCGCCCGGCACACATCCACGCCGCACGAGCGTGATCGTCCGCGGCGTCGGGACGGCCCAGGTCCACCGAGATCCACGACAGCACGGTGAGCGACCAGCCCGCCACCGCGTACAGCTCGCGGGTGTGCCGTGGGTCCTGGTGACCGGTCAGCAGCATGAACGCCCGGTCCCGCAGCGCCTTGGTCCGAGCGAACAACGGCAGGGTGGGCACCTTGAGGTAGGAGTGGGCGATGCGGCGCACGTCGGCGTGCATCTGGTCGATCGTCAACTCGCCGACGTTCGTGGATTCCGCCCACGCCAGGAAACTCGCCGACTCCTCCGCCGCGTCCATCAACGCCTCCTCCGTGCCATCCGAGGACACCCGCACCCGACGATCCGACCGCACCACACGCGCCGGGACGCGGGCCCGCGGGTCCGGGAAACCGAGGTCGGCGTCCGCGGCCACACCGAGCACCGCGCGCAACGCGGCGCGGTAGTGCTCCGAGGGCCGCGCCACGACGCCACGTTCCATCTTCGCGAGGTAGTGGGCGTCCAGGACGACGCTCTTACCGGTCCGGGGCACCCCCGCCTGAACGGGGAAGGTAAGTCGACACCGGTGTTGTCCCAGTTTCCGGTGGGGCCACTCCTGCTTCATGCGGGAACTTGACCTGCGATACGCACCTGTTCCAAGCCATGGTGGCGATTTACTGGATGCGCGCAGGAGCCAAACTGATCAGGCCGCAGCCGTAAGCCTTGGCGCGACCGATCCCAGCGACCAGCGCGCTGGTGAAGGCTTTGTCGTCCGTGACTACGAGATGCCCGTCGAATCGGACCGGGTCGACGGTGATCTTCCCGGCTTTGTCCTTGGAACCGGTCAACCGCGGTACGGCGGACGGTGCGACGTCGGCGCCACCTTGCTGTGCCGAGGGGATCACGAATCCGTGCTGTTCGCCTTTGCGGATGAGCCACTGGATCTGCTCGTCCTGAGTTCGCAGCGGAACGCGCTTGCGGCTGGAGAAGTCGCATTTGGTGGGGTTGGCCATGAGACGGAACGCGAGTTTGCGGCCGGGCCGGATCGCGTCGATGACCGGTTTGAGAGGCCGGATCTCCGGTGGGCGGATCAGGTGACCGGCGGGAAGTTTGCTCCAGTTCGGTTCAGTGGCACTCTGCACGTACTGGACGTATGTGCCGCGATTGTCGTCCAGACGCCACAGCACCCCGTGCGCTTCCCGAGCGGGAATGTCGTTGTCGATTTCGGGGTAGCCCGACATGACGGTGCGGTGCATGTCGTGGATGTTGGCGCAGTCGCGTCGGAACTCGCGGGATCGCGGGTCGACTGTCAGCTTGGTCAGGAACACGATCGGTCTCCGGGGGTGATCATGTCGTCGGTGAGGGGGACGTGGTCGACCAGGACCGAGCGGGTCGCGAACTGCCGGTCGATTTGGGCGAACGACAACGGCACGTCGTGACGCAGTTGCGCGCCGACCGCCTTCGCCTCGCAGTCGACCACGACACGCAGGCCAAGTCGGTCCGTGGCAAAACGATCATGCTGCCGGATGCGGTCGGGGTGCTCCAGCCACACGTGTTCCCGCAACACCTGCTCCAGTGTTGTGTCGTGGAAGCCGAGGAACAGCGGCCGGGTCGGAACGAAGGCCCGCCGTCCCAAATAGACAGGCCACCGGGGACGTTGAACGCTGTCGCCGATCTCGGCGATGAGATCCGATGGGCCTTCCAACGCGACGAGGAACAGCGCGTCGGCCAGGTAGTAGCGCTCGCTGACCACCGTTCTGTGCCCACGTCCTGCGGTGGTCGGCACGTTCTGGGTTGTGTGGAAGTCGCGTTCCAGCAGACCTTCGCGGTCGACTCGCACACCCAGCCGCAGAGCGGCGAGCCGCTTGAGCCGGGGGGTGTCGTCGCGGTCGATGCCCATCGCCGCGGCCAGGACGCCGAGGGTGCCAGACTTGGTGGGTTCCATGGCGGTGTCGCGCAGGATGCCGCGGGCGCGTATGCCCCAGGACTGCATGGGGGCGTCAAAACACAACGCGAGAGTTCGTGTCACCGGTTGGTCACGTTCCAACCGGTGCGAGCAGTCGCGCGGTGAACTCGTCGACCGTGCTTACCACGTCGCCAGCGTCGGTGTGAGGCACGTCGCCGGTGATGGATGCTGCGGCGACGGTGCGGATGCCGCTGTCACCGTAGAACGTGCGGAGCTGCCGGAAGTGGTTGGTGAGGCTTGCGGTCGAGGCCGCGAGCAGGTCGTGGTCGACGATCGGGTTGAGGAACGCGTTGGCCAGGTTCCAGGCGCCGTGGTCGCGTACGACGCCAAGCAGGGTGCTGGGCATGGTGCGTGCTGCCATCGAGTTCTGCTTGCCGCTGGGGACGGCGTGGATGAACGCGTTGAGCCACGCGCTGCTGGCCCGGCGGGCCAGGTCCTCGTCGTCGCCGAGGTTCTTCAGGAGTTGGGCCTGGTCGAGGTTGGCGTAGCGGTAGTAGCAGGCGGAGTTGAAGTCGACGGTCCCGATCATGTCGGCGCCGGATTCGTCCTCGGGCTTGAGATCGTCGACCGCGGTGTAGAAGTCGAACTCCGTCGCCACCGAGTGCGTGGACAGGGCATGTGCGACCTGGGACGCGGCGTTGACGTTGAAGTCCTTGTTGTCGGCGATCATCCGACCGAACAGCGCCACGTCAGCCACCCTGGAGCCATCGAGCAACCGCTTGGCTTCAGCGGTGGCATCCTTGTCCGTCTTCGCCTTCGCGGGCTTCTTCCCACCCTTGGCCTTCGCAGCCGCCAGCAGCTGGTCCCAGTTGTCCGAGCAGAACGTGGCCAGGTGGTCGATCGCCCCGTTGCCGACGAACAGCAGGTACTCGGTCAGCCCCTTCTCCTGGTCGACCCCGAACCCGAGCTGCTCCAATCCCGCAGTGACCACATCTCGGCTTTCCTGCAAGTCCCGACCAGCCTTGACATGGATCTCCACCGCACCGTCACGGAGCCGCTTGGTACGGACCCCGATCTCCGACTTGTCCAGGCCGTGCTCGGCGAACAACTGCCTCGCGGCCCTTTTGAGGCACTGGCTGGAGATCCGCCCACGAGTAGCGCCACCGAACGTGGCGGTCTTGGGCTGTCCCACGTCGTCCCGGTTGAGGTTGCTGACGGGAAACGACTGGAGCAGATGCAGTTCGATGATCACTGGTTCTCCGAGGATGACGGGATCGGCGTGCCGGTTGAGGTGGCCGCCTTCGTGGGTTTGATGTCGGGGAGGTGGAAGTCTCGGGCCCACTTCAGGCGGACGCGGTGTGCTTCCGGTTCGCGGTAGCGCTCACCCAGCAGAACGACGAGGTCGTCCAACAGTTGGCCGTAGTTGACCGGGATGCTGTCGGAGGCGAGCAGACGGATGGTTTGCCGAAGATGGTGGGGAAGCGCGCGACGGTCACGCCCGAGCAATTGCTGAAATCGACGCGTCGCCGAATCGGTGCGCTTGGCCCGCAGGTCACGCATTGAGGTGCCCAGCGACCGCCTGCCGCTGCGACCAGGCTGGGGATGTGTGGCGAACAGGCCCGCGACCAGCAGCCACGTCTCCTGCTCGGTCTCAGGCGGGTTCTGCTTGAACAAGAACTCGTAAGCGTCGACTTGGTACTGCGGTCCGTTCAAGCTGCGCCGAAGCCGGGCCAGTTGCGCACGGCAGTCGGACTGGTGTTTCGCGATTCCCGAGCTCGCACCATGGTGCAACTTGTGCAGTTGGTCGATGAAGGCGTCGCGTCGCTGCGCGAGCGGATCGCTCACTGGTCTTCATCCTTGCTGAGGTAGGCGGTGGCTTTGGCGTGGAAGGTGTTCACGTGCTTGGTCAATCGCTGCAGGAACACGCCCTGGTGCTTGCCGACCGTGCTCAGGTTGCGGTCTGCGGAGGCCGTGCCGTCGGCCCAACGCTCGGAGGCGCTTTCTGCGGCCACCCTGACGGCTCGTGCCCACGTGCGCGTGGCGGGCGCTTCGGATTTCGCGTCGAGTCGGGCGGCGTTGACCTCGCGCAGGAACGTCGCGAATGGTGCAGCCAGTTCCGGCCAGTAGGCGATGTCGAGTGTGTCGGACGGTTCTGCTCGTAGATCCTTGAGGTACTCGCGCTGCATTGATCGCAGAGCGGCGCCTGCCTCGTCCGCCAATTCCACCGTGCATCCCAAGAGGCCTGCCAGAGCCTTGTCCTGCGCACGTACCAGTGCCAGCGGGGCGGGTACCTCTTCTTCCAAGTATCCCTCGACGACGGAGGCGTTCTTGTCCAGTTGCTGGCCGAAGATCCGCAGCGTGTAGACCGCATCGGCGGGTACGCGTTCGAAGACCACGCGGTCGGCGATCTGCTTGAGCGCACGGGGCCGTTGCCGGGAGTTCTCCTCGGCGAAGGTATCAACCAACAGCAGTTCCACGCTGTGCCGCCACACACCGCGCACAGGGCGCAGTCTGATCGGCAACAGGGGAGCGTCGGCTTTGGGCTTGCCGTTGGCGGTGGTGGGCTTGCGATACGCCGCCATCATCTCCACCTCGGCGATTTCGCTGGTCATACGACTGCCCGGAGCCATGACCGACTCCCGCACGACCGTACGGTCGTCCACGGTGGTCGGGAACAGCAGGATGCGTCGTGACTGCCACGTCAACAGGTCCGTCCACCCGTCAGGCTGGCGTTCGTCCGGCTCCGGGGCGGCAGGCATCCCTTCCCACGCGGGAGCATCCGCCGGAAAGGTGTTGTGCGGCTTCCCGACCTCCGGTGAGTAGCGCAAGGCGTTGAGCAGCAACGTGTCCTTCAGCGTTGCGCCCTCCACCAGGACCACGCCGAGCCCGCTGCACGATGCGGCTTTGGACGATTTGACCTTGTGGTAGGGAGTTTTGGTTCCGCCAGGGTCGAAAGCGTGTGCCGTGACCAGCCAGCGCGTCGCTTCGCCCGGACTCAGGTCGAGCACGTCCTGTGCCGTGGTGTGGTCGAACAGGGTCACGTTGTTGCCGACGGACAGGTGCGGCACGAGCTTCGCGACCGTCGTCGTTTTCACCGAGGACAGCTGCGCACACTGCAAGAACGGATACGTCGAGTGAAAGAGGTCGAAACGATCCGGATGCTGGTCGAAGTACTCGGTCAACTCGTCCTTCGGCAGCGCGGCATCCGACCACAGACGTTTCCACGCCTCCTCGTCGGCCGGTCCGTAGGCACGGTGCAGCACTGCAAGCACAATCCGGTACAGCGCTGCCGTCATCGGCGGGGTCTGGCCGACAATCCGCCTGAGATTATGACCGTCGAGCAGCACATCGCGAAGGCTGACCTCCCGTGCCGCTCCGTCCAAGTCCACCACCGGAATCCACGGCTCGGAGACGACGTCGAACGAGGCCGTCACTCTCCCTCCACTGTGTACACACCGAACCCCTCGTCGTAGTGCAACTCATGGCCGTCCACCACACAACAACCCTCGATGAAGACGAGCGCACGGTGCTGGTCGAACCACGGATTCCCAGCACACTCGTCGGGCACTGAACTGCGCTGAATCGCCCGCAAGACCTCATGCGACACACTGGTCGGCGCGACCAGCACCGCACTGGAGTCGGCAAGACCGGCCTCCCCGACACCACACATCGGGACCACAGCCCCAGTAGCGTCACGCCGCATGATCACCACCCGGGCCGACAGCTCACCCAGGTTGGATTCGGCTATCACGAACGGTTCCCTCGCTGTCTTCTCGTCAAGCCGGGATTCTTCGGCCGCTCGGTGATGTTGGAAAGCCCGTCGACCGCGAACGGCATCGGCAGGTACAACCTCGCCGCGGCCTTCATGTCGCTGTCACGTGCCTTCGCCAACTGGGTAGCCGCTTTCGCCCAGGCCTGTTCCCATCCGGCAGGGCACTCGACCTCGTCCTGGTACACCCGGTCGATCAAAACCGGCACCTGGATCGGGGACTGAATGGTCGTCTCGCCGTCGAGAACCGCACAGGTGCGCAACAGCACGATCGGCGCGTAGACGGTGTGCAGAGAAGGCGGAAACCGAGGGCCGGTAGGCGTGAACTCGACACCGGTGACTCCGAGAACCTGCGGGCCCCGATCGGGATCGCGGTCATGCCGATGCACACGTCCGGCCCGCTGGATGAGCGAGTCGATCGGTGCCAAGTCGCTGAGCATCACGTCGAAGTCCAGATCCAGGCTCTGCTCCAGCACCTGGGTACCGACCACGATCGCCGGAGGTCGGTCTCCGCCCTTGCCGAAATACCGCTGCAAGTCGGCCTCGGCCTCACGACGCTTCTTGGCGGGCATCGGCCCGTTGATCTCCAGCAGCAGCGGTCGATCCTTCTCGGGCAGCTGGTCGATGCGGGCCTTCAGCGCGTCCCTGGTCGAGATCGCTCGCTTGACCAGGTTGTGCACCACAGCGACACAGCGCCCAGCCAGAGCGTGTCCCAGTAGCCAGTCGACCACGCCCTCGTCCGACACCCGCTCCAGGCGGATCGTCCGATTCGCGTTGATCTTCGAAATCTCCGCGGACTCGACCACCACGTCGTCCGCGGTCGCGATGCTCACCCGCGGATACGCCGCGCACTCCGGAACCGGGGACAGTTGCCCGACCGGACGCTCGAGCAGCCCGCCACGCCACGCCTGGATCAACCGGCCGCGCCGATCCGACGGCAACGTCGCCGACAACATGATCACCGACGCCCCGCACGCACCCAGCCACATCAACAACCGTTCCAACAGCGTCGACATGTAGAGGTCATAGGCGTGCACCTCGTCGATCACCACCACCTTGCTCGACAACGCCGCAAGCCGGACGAACACGTGCCCCGACCGAATCGCACCCTTCAACGCCTGATCGATCGTCCCCACCCCGAGCGCGGACAACAGATTCTTCTTACGGGTGAACCACGTACGTGCCACGAGGTCGTGGTCGCCGTCCTCGTCCCTGCCGACGTCGGTCGGACTCGTCACGCGCTCGACGAGGAAGTCCCTCGCGCTGGAGTGCGCCAGGTTCACCGGAGTCAGGTCACCCAATCCGGCGAGCATGTCTTCCACCACGCCCAGCGTCTGGTTGCTCGTGGCCTGAGTCGGCAGCGCGAAGTACATGCCGTTGGCCCTGCCTTGGCGCACCATCGCCGAGGCCGCCTGCAACGCCGCCTTGGTCTTGCCCTCACCAGTAGGCGCCTCGACCAACACCAGCGACGGACCGTCCAACCGCACCGTCAACCGCTCGACAACCTCCTGCACCGGGCGCTGCTCCGGATCGTCGAACAAGGCCGAGAAACCGGTATCCAAGGGCGCCGCCCACGGCTGCAACCGCGCACGCTCGATCGCGGCGTCAGCACGTCCGGCGGCGTCTACGAAGTATTTCTCGAGATCTAATCCCGCCATCGGCGAAGTGAAGTTTCCATCCCCCGAGGCGATCCAATCGCTCACGGTGGTCAGGGCGGCCAATCCGATCGCAGCCTGCACTGGAAGCACGACATCGCACCACGGCAACTGATCAGGGGCTGGCAGGCCACGCAGTCGGACCAGTTCGTGGAACAGTTCGGTGCGCCATGCTGCCCACCGCGGACCACCATGGTTGTTGACTTGGCCGCTGGCGTGCTCGAAGTCCTGCCCCGCCGGGAAGTGCCCGTGATGCCCACCCAACACCGCGGCTATCCCGACAGCCGTATCGACCGAGGCACCCCACTGTTTCAACACATCTCGAAAGTGCAGCGCCGTCACCAAACCGTGAGGCGTGTCCACTCGCCCCATGGTGACGTCGTTCTTCCGCGTCATCTCCAGATCTGCCAGTGCCCACTCGCCGAGCAAGTCTTTGGAAAGTTCGAAAACGAGTGACTGAAATGTTGGAGAACATTTCCCGATGTCATGAAGCCCGCACAGCGCCGCCGCCCACGGTATCGGATCGCCGAGTGGCGTGAACGCCTCTAGCAGCACGTCACGGGCATGTGGTCCCAACACCATGGGCAACAGGCGCTCAGCCACCAGCATCGTGTCGACGGCGTGGCAGATCAACGGGTGGTAGGCGTCCCGGCCTGAGGACTTGCCCCAAAACGCCTCAGTGGGTGGGCCGTTGTTGTTGTGGTCGCTCACTACTTCCGTCGCTGATGGAATCGTGATGGTTGACAGTGACGGATCAAAGCAGAGAAGCTGCCATTTTCGTGACCGCTGACGGCATGTTGCCCTCAGTCGACGGTGAATTCACCCGAATGGCCGAGTCTTACTGTTCGGTAGGTAAATTGAGATGCTCGAAAGGTTGGCTTGCTTTCCGCAATATTGCGGATTTTTGTTCATGGTGAAGGGGTGGGGTGGAAATTCTTGTCGACGCACAATGGAAGTCGGGGTGAACGCATTTCTGTTTGGCTTGGCGCGAAGAAACCGTTGACTGGGTCGACGAATTTGAATGGTTCTGATCGCTGACCGGTTGCCCACCCCGAATGACACGACGGTAACTTATGCGCTGCCCTCGCCATGGCCGCGGTGCTCACCCTGCTTCAAGAACCTCTCACGTGAGACAGCAGGTCAGTCCAGTTCGGTGTGGCGGGCGACCACGTTGCGGGCGAGAACGACGAGTTTGACGTTGAGCTCCTGAGAAGTACTGCGCAGCAGTTCGAAGGCCTGGTCGGCGGAAATACCCTGACGGTGCATCAGAATGCCCTTGGCCTTGCCGATGACGTCACGGGTTTCTACCCTCTGACGCCTTCGGACCAGAGAAAGGATTCGCAGCCCGTCCAGCACGATGAACATGGCACTGGTGCGGCTACTGGCCGGAGACGGCCAGGCGTTGCTCATGGTGGGCGAGTGCGGCAGCGCGCCACCCTGCGCACAGCATCCACGCCTCGATATTCGATTGCTCGTTACCGGACCGGATGGATCGGGTTCAGCCCAGTGCCCGTCGACGCTTCGTCCCGACCCCTTCGCGTTGGAGTCCCCGTGTCGCTGTTCTCCTTGCCCCGCCGTCGCGTCCACGACGCGGTATACGTGTTGATCGTCTCCGCTCCACCCGACATCGACAGTGCCATCGCAGCCACGTGGGCCACGGCGTTGGCAGACGCTACCGATGACTTCGACGGCTCCGACATCGTCGAACTCTGGGACTACAAAGGACAAGCCGTCGCGGGCGGCACGAACTACAGCGATGGTGATGAGTGACCGTGATCGTCGTCGCCGCGTGCCCGGTCGGCTTACGCGGACACCTGACCCGCTGGTTGTTGGAGATCTCGCCGGGTGTGTTCGTGGGCAAGATCAACGCTCGGGTCCGTGGCTTGATGTGGCTTCGCGTCCTGGACATGGTCAAGACCGGCCGCGCGATCATGGTCTATGGAGCCGACAACGAACAAGGATTGGCCTTCGAGGTGCATGAGCACAACTGGGAACCGGTCGACTTCGAGGGGGTAAACCTCATCCGTCGTCCGGCTCCGGCCGAAGAAGGTGAAGCGGTGGACCAGCGGTCGAAGGGATGGAGCACTGCTGGACGGCGCCGCCGTTTCGGCAAACCTGACTAATAGCGATGCGGGACACCTCGCCTGCGCGAGGACGACGACCGCGACGGCCGCCATTCGACGTTCCATGACGGAGCACCTCCGCCTGCTCGGGGAAGACCGCGACTCGAAGAACCCTGGCACCGTGTTGGAGGGAACACCCCCGCCTGCGCGGGAGGACCTTAAGCTGTCTGACACCAGCCGGGCCGGCTACGGAACACCCCCCCGCCTGCGCGGGAAGACGGACCTTCGGGGTGACCCGCGGCGTCACGGCGTGGAATACCCCCGCCTGCGAGGGGAAGATGCGCACGCACTACGGGTCCGGGCACGGTTCCTCAGGACCACCCCCGCCTGCGCGGGGAAGACCAATTTGGTGGACACACGGACCTGCGCGACGCGGAACACCCCTGCCTGCGCGGGGAAGACCGAACGGAGCTGGCGGCTGGACTTCGACAGCCTGGGAACATCCCCTCCTGCGCGGAGAAGACATGGCCCTCCTGTCGCTGGCGCGCGATCGGCCGGGACCACCCCCGCCTGCGCGGGGAAGACGTGGTCCCGATAGACGGCGTCGGGGTCGAGCGGGGACCACCCCCGCCTACGCGGGGAAGTCGCCGGGTTGAAAGCCGAGCCGATCCTGAACGACGGACCACCCCCGCCTACGCGGGGAAGACGACCAGCGAATACAGCTCGTAGGCCAGCGCGAAGGACCACCCCCGCCTACGCGGGGAAGACGACGATCTGGTGCTGATCCGCACCCTGCCGGGGGGACCACCCCCGCCTACGCGGGGAGGTCTCGACGGCGCGCAGGTCGTACTGCGCGTGCCCGGGACCACCCCCGCTACGCGGGGAAGACGTGATCTGCTCGAACGACTAGGCGATCGTGAGGGGACCACCCCCGCCTACGCGGGGAAGACATGTCCTTCGGGACAGGCTTGACCACACCGTCCGGACCACCCCCGCCTACGCAGGGAAGACACGGGTCTCGCGAAGGCGCCGTTTGTCGGCGAGGGATCACCCCCGCCTACGCGGGGAAGACGACGACGGCCACGCCGGTGAAGTCGCTTTTCTCCGGACCACCCCCGCCTACGCGGGAAGACACCGAGGCCGTAGCCCAGCGGACCGAGGCGCAGGGACCACCCCCGCCTACGCGGGGAAGACGTCGGTGAACCACTTCGTCATGAGCATGATGGGGGACCACCCCCGCCTACGCGGGGAAGACGTTCCGCGACATCCTCGACTACCGCTTCGGCCAGGGACCACCCCCGCCTACGCGGGGAAGACCGGGGTGAGCTGCACGAGGCGCTCCTCTTCTGGGGACCACCCCCGCCTACGCGGGGAAGACGCCCACGCCTTACGCCACGTGTTCGTGCGCGCCGGACCACCCCCGCCTACGCGGGGAAGACACTTGTTGACCAGCGCGTTTACCGGCAACTTGCCGGTTTTAGCATGGGTTTGGCTCGGCTGGGTGTCCCAGATGGGTCGCGGCGGCGTTGATCGTGATGCTTGTTGGCTTGTGTGCGGTGGTGCTGGACCTTTAAGCAGGGTTGAGCGTACCTGTTGGCAATGGCCTTCGGCGTTCCATCACCAGTGGGACCCGCGCTTCGATGACCAGCGGTTTTGTGTCGGAGCGGGGCGTGTGGGGGCGTGTTGGTTGTGCTGGGTGTACGGGTCGATTGCCTGTGTGCATCCTGTACGAGCCGGACCGGGGCACGCACAGGATGCACACCGCTCGTCGGTGTGCATCCTTTTTCTTTGCCCGGACGGTGCTCGCCGGATGCGCTCGGTCGTCGTCCGCTGGTCTTATGCCGTCGTCGGGCGGTGGTCCGCGGTGGTGTGCGGCCGTGGGGTGAATTGGCGGCTTCTTCGGGGTGCCGCAGCACGTTCTCCGGGGTTCAACGTCGTATCTGCGGGTTTTCGTCGCGGGCGGAGATGTTGACCTTCGTATTTGCGTCCCCTTCCGGGTGAGCGGTCGTGCGGGTGGTGTGAATGGGCGGTCCTCAGAGGACTGGTTTCCAATCGTGTCGTTGACGCTGGGTAGCGGGGCTTCGCGTGCGACCCCTGGTGGATGGGGAGTGCGCGGAAAACGAAGGCCGGGGGACGGGAGGGTCGCTTCAGCGGTCAAGAGCCCGTGGTTTCTCGCGATGGGCGGGGTGATCGCGTTGCCGAGCCTGGTGGCCGCGGTATTCGGGCCGGTTCCGGACCTGTTCGAGGACGAGACGACGGTCGCGAACTTCGTGGCCGAACCGGTGAACAAGCACGGGATCACGAACTTCGTGCTGCCGTTGGACGCGCCATTGGAGGAGATGCCTCCCGGATCCGACGGGTATTGCACGGACGACGTCCTGGAGTGGGTACCGAGGTACCGCCGTACCAGCGGATCGCCATCCGGAACTCGGCCGAGGACGGCGCGATGCTGTCGTTGTCGAACGTCCGCGCGGTCGACGTGCGCAAGTCGGATTCGCAACCGGTGATCGCGTTCGAGTGCTCCGACGGCGGGGCGAGGAGACCCGGACGTTCGCGTTCAACCTCGAACCGGGGGAGCGGGGGTCGCTGGAGGTGTGGCTGCTCGGCGACCGGGCGCACAGCTACTCCGGGCGGCTCGTCGTGGACGTGTCGACGGGTGGACGGACCGAGACCGTCGACCTGCCCCTCAACGGGCGGCGCGACGGGTTCGACCGGATCAGCGCGGGCGAGTTCGGGAAGCGGTCGAGCCGTGGTCCGCCGTCGAGGGGTGCTTCGCCTCGTCGGTGGCGGTCAGCGCGGACATCGTGGAGTGCTCGCCGACCGCGGCGGGGACCGACGTCTGTTGGGTCGCGCCCGACCGCGTCACGCTGCTGTGCGGCGACACCCTGTGGGTGAAGTCGTTGCGGCGCGCGACCTCCACGGAACCGGTCGAGGTGTACCCGAACGCCTACCCGTGGGGCCTGGAACTCGCCGATGGGACGAGGTGCCGGGCGCGCAACGGCGGCTCGTGGGGCGGCCGCGCCGACGGCTACTACTCCTGCGAGGGCTTCGAGAGCGTCGTCCTGGCCCCGCCGGACGGCAGCGGCCTGGTGGACCGGAGCCGTCCGGCCTGGACCGTGCCGATGGGCGACCTCGGCAGCGACAACCCGGAGTTCCCCGCTCCCGTCCGGGTCTGGGTCGCCACGGCGTACTTCGCCGTCTGAGGGAACCCCCGGCCCGCGGCCTCCGTGGTACCGGTGTGGGCAAACGACGAGACGATCCCGAGGACGAGGCGTTCCGTCGCTTCGCCGCCGGAGCCATCCCCGCG
Source organism: Umezawaea sp. NPDC059074 (assembly GCF_042738955.1). NCBI lineage: Bacteria > Bacillati > Actinomycetota > Actinomycetes > Pseudonocardiales > Pseudonocardiaceae > Umezawaea > Umezawaea sp. NPDC059074. The sequence continues at coordinate 23,628 of NZ_JBHYHC010000013.1, read as the reverse complement.
CTGGGCCGTCTGGCGCGGCTCCTCTGCGGGGACGGGCACACGGCCGACGACCTGGTGCAGGCGTGCCTGATCAAGCTGCACCGGGCGTGGCCGCGCATCGACCGGCCGACTGGCGTGGACGCCTACGTCCGCACGGTGCTGCTGCGGTGCTGGTTGGACGAGCGGCGGAGGCCGTGGCGGCGGCGCGAGGCGCGGGACGGCGTCGTGCCGGACGTGGCCGACGACCTCGCCGACCCGGCGGAGGCGGGCCCGGCGTTCGACGGCGACGTCGAGGTGCTGCGGCGGGCGCTGGCCGACCTCCCGGCGATGCAGCGGGCCACGGTGGTGCTGCGCTACTTCTCGCAGTTGTCGATCACCGAGACCGCGGCCGTGCTGCGGTGCTCGGAGGGAACGGTCAAGAGCCGGACGGCGAGGGGGCTGACCGCGCTGCGCGCGGCCGTCTCGGGGCCCGCGGGCGAGTTGACCCTGGTGGAGAGGCGGAACGACCGATGAACGACCAGGAGCTCACCACCGGCCTGATGGCGCTGGCGGACGGCGCGCCACCGGTGGACGTGGACGTGGACGCGGTGATCCTCCAGTCGCGCCAAGGGGTTCGGCGGCGGCGGGCCGTCGTCCTGGCAGTGGTGGCGACGGTCGCCGTCCTCGGCGGCGTCCTCGCGTTCGGCGGCCCGCCCGCGGGGATGTCACCCCCGCCCGCCACCGTCGTCGACAAGGGGTTGCACCCGTACGAGCGGCTCCCGTCCACGCCGGTGCCCGCGCCGAACGTCGACGTGTCCTCGAAGTCCCCCGCCTTCGAGGAGCTGCTGAAGACCAGGCTGCCCGCCGTCGTGCCGGGCGCCACGACGGGCGCGGGGTCGTGGGGGAGCGTGAAGAACTGGGACGTCGGGGGCTTCTTCGTGACGATCGAGGGAGCCGCGGGCGGAGGGATCACCGTCACGGTGTTCGGCCCCGAGTCGTCCAAGGTGATGCGGCAACTACCCCCCGGCACGTGCGTCGAGTCCGCGCGCGTCCCCGGCGAACCGGTGTGCCTCCGGCAGCCGGACAGGAGCTTCGTGCTGGTCGCCGACGTGACCGGTCGGGACGTGCGGCTGCCGGAGGTGCTGAAGGACCCGAGAGCCGTGCACTCGGAGGAGATCGACTCGCAGCGCTACCGGGTCGCCACGCACTACCGCCTCGACGGGACGATCGTCCGGGTCCAGGGGAACTCGCCGGACTCGCACAGCGCGCCGACGGCGTTCAGCAACGAGCAGCTCGTCGCGTTCGCGACCGACCCCGGCTTCGCCTTCTGAGGTGCGGGCCGCGAAACCCCTGCCGCGTAGGGGGTTCGCGGTCCCGGTGCGGGGGTGAATACTGGGTGGTGATCAGCGAGGCCGTCCACGCGAGGGGTGTCCGATGAGCGAGGGGGACCCGGTCGGCTTACCCGACTTCGGGCCGTACCACGTCCGGGAGTTGCTGGGGCAGGGCGGGATGGGGGTCGTGCACCGCGCGTACGACACGGTGAACGACCGGGTCGTGGCGTTGAAGCGGTTGTCCGGCGCCGATCGCGAGTACCAGGTCCGGTTCCGTCGCGAGTCGCGGATCGTGGCCGGGTTGAAGCACCCGAACGTCGTGCCGGTCAACGACTTCGGTGAGATCGACGGTCAGCTGTACCTGGACATGAAGCTGGTCGAGGGCGTCGACCTGCGCCGCGCGCTGGGGTCCGGGTCGTTGGACCAGGATGCCGTCCTGGGGATCCTGGCGCAGGTCGCGGACGCGCTGGACGCCGCGCACGCCATGGGGTTGGTGCACCGGGACGTGAAGCCGTCGAACGTCCTCGTCGACGGCTCCGGCCACGCCTACCTGGCGGACTTCGGCATCGCGCGCGAGACCTCGTCGGAGGTGACGGTGCTGACGGCGTCCGGCGACCTCATCGGGTCGTGGGACTACCTCGCGCCGGAGCGCCTGTCCGGCGGCGAGGTCGACGGCCGCGCGGACCAGTACTCGTTGGCGTGCGTGCTGTTCGAGTGCCTGACCGGCAGGCTGCCCTACCCCGGCATCGACACGGCGGCGAAGGTCGCCGCGCACCTGCTCCAGCCCGCGCCCGCGCCGTCGCTGTTCGTCCCCACCATCACGCCCGCGCTGGACGCCGTGGTGCTGCGCGGGTTGGCGAAGGCGCCGGGCCGCCGGTTCCCGACGTCGTCGGAGCTGATCGCCGCGGCGCGGGCGGCCGCGTACGCCGGGGTCACCGTGCGGTCGGCCGCGCACACCGCGCCCGGACCGTCGAAGGAGCGCGACCAGGGCAGGCTGGTGCGGGCGATCGTGCGGTCGACGGCGGTCCGCAAGCCGCCGACGCTGGTCATCCCGCACGACCGGCCGCCGACCTGCCCGTACCCCGGCCTGAGCGGGTTCGACCAGGAGGACGGCGACCTGTTCCACGGCCGCGACCACGTGGTCACGGACCTGTTGGTGCGCTTGGCCGAGCAGCTCGACGGCGGCGAGCCCGTGGTGCTCGTGGGGGCGTCCGGGGCGGGCAAGTCGTCGGTGCTGCACGCGGGGCTGCTGCCCGCGCTGGCGCTGGGCGACGGGCCGGGGCAGGGCGGGTGGCCGCAGGTCGTGCTGACGCCGGGCCGCGACCCGATCGTCAACCTCGCCACGGCGTTGGCCGGGCACGGTGACATCGTGGCGGCGGAGTGGGTCCGGGTGCTCCGCGAGAAGCCCGCCGAGTTCGGGTCCGTGTGCGCGCGGGCGCTCGGCGGCGACGGGGTGCGGCCGGTGATCGTGGTCGACCAGTTCGAGGAGCTGTTCACCCACGGGACGTCGGAGGCGGACCGGGTGGCGTTCGCGACGGCGTTGGCGAGCGCGAGCCCGGCACTGGTGGTGCTCGCGGTGCGCGCCGACCTGGTCGACCGGTGCATCGACCTGGCGCCGCTGCTGCCCGCGTTGACCTCGCCGGTGCTGCTGGGCGCGATGGACGCCACGGAACTGCGGCAGGCGATCGTCAGCCCCGCCCGCGACTCCGGGATCGAGGTCGAGCCCGGCCTGCCGGAGCGGCTGATCGCCGACCTCGGCGTGCGCGGCGAGATCGGCTACGACCCCGGCGCCCTGCCCCGGCTCGCGCACGCGCTGCGGGAGTCGTGGAACTACCGCGACGGCGACGTGCTGACGCTGGCGGCGTACCGGCGCGCGGGCGGCATCGACGGCGCCGTGTCCCGTACCGCGGAGGAGATCCACGGCGGACTGGACGACTCCGGGCGGCGGACCCTGCGCACCATCCTGCTGCGGCTGGTGACCGTGTCCGACGACGGCGGTGTCGCCCGGCGGCGGGTCGACCCGGAGGAGGTCGCCGAGTCGGACCAGCGGGGCATCGTGGACGCGCTGATCGCGGCCCGGCTGGTGACCGTGGACGGGTCCGGCGCGCGGTTGAGCCACGAGGCGCTGCTGACGGCGTGGCCGAGGCTGCGGGACTGGATCGACGAGGACCGCGCGGGACTGGTGCAGCACCGCAGGCTCTCCGACTCGGTGCGGGCGTGGGCCGAGTCGGGGCGGCAGGAGGACGACCTCTACCGCGGCGCGCGGCTGGCCGCGTTGACGTCGTGGCTGGACTCGGCGGCGGACCGGGTGCGGCTGAACCCGGTGGAGCAGGACTTCCTGGCCCGTTCCACGGAGGCCGAGCACGCGGGCCACGTGGCCGCGCGCCGCCGGACGACCCGGCTGCGCGGGATGGTGACGGCCCTCAGCCTCCTGCTCGTCGTGGCCGGGATCGCGGGCTTCGTCGCCTACCGGCTGGGCCAGGACGCGCGGGCCGAACGGGACCGGGCGGACGCGGGCAAGCAGCAGAACTTGTCCCGCCAGCTCGCCGCCGAGTCGGCGCTGGCCCGCGGGGTCGACCCGCGCAGGCAGGCGTTGGCGGCGCTCGGCGCGTGGGGCGCTAGCCCGACGGTGGAGGCGCGCAGCGCGGTGCTGGCGGGCGCGTCCGACGGCTACCGGGGGCGGATGACCGGGCACGTCGACGCGGTCACGTCGATCGCGCTGACCCCCGACGGGCAGACCGCCGTCACCGGCGGCCGGGACGGCTCGCTGCGGCTGTGGGACGTGCCGAGCAAGCGGCAGCTCGCCGTGCTCGCCGACGGCGACGGCTGGTACCGGACCGTGTCGCTGCGGGCGGACGGCCGGGTGTTGGCGGCGGTGGACCTGCTGAGCAAGAAGACCCAGCTGTGGGACGTGCCGAAGCGCGAACTGCTCGCCACGGTGCCCGTCCCGTCGGCCGACACGGCGCTCGCGCCGGACGGCAGGACCGTCGCCGTGAACATCGGCAACGCCATCGTCGTGTTCGACACCACGACGCTGGTGGAGCTCACGCGGTTCCCCGTCGGCGTCTCGCTGGCCGTCGTCTACAGCCCGGACGGCTCGCTGATCGCCTCGACCGCGGACAACGACGTCGAGGTGCACCGCGCGGCCGACGGCGCGCCGGTCGCGCGGCTGACGGGGCACACCGACAAGGTCAAGGCGGTGGCGTTCAACAAGGCGGGCACCGCGTTCGCCACGGTGTCCGACGACGCGACGGCCCGGCTGTGGGACACCGGGACGTGGACCACCACGGACACCCTGGACACCGGGGACTCCGCGCTGGCCTCGGTGGCGTTCGACCCCCAGGGCACGGTGCTCGTGACGGGCGGCGTCAGCTCGGCGCTGTCGGTGTGGGAACCGAAGAGCGGCGCCCTGCTGATCCGGTACGCGACCGGGGCGTCGACGATCCTGAGCCTCGCGGTGAGCGCCGACGGGCACACCCTGCTCGGCGCCGACGTCAACGGCACGGTGCGGAAGTGGTCGTACGCCAAGAACGTGCTCGGCGCCCGGCAGAGCCCCGTCCTCGCCACGGCCTACCAGCCGCGCGGGACGCTGCTGGCGACGGCCGACGCCACGGGGATCGTGCGGCTGTGGGACGCCGCCACCGGCGACCAGGTGCGGCAGATGGCCGGGCACCAGGGCGGCACGCTGGACGTCGCGTTCAACGCCGACGGCACGGAACTCGCGACGACGGGGGAGGACGGCGCGGTCGTCGTGTGGACCGTGGCGACCGGGGCCGAGGCGCGGCGGTACTCCTCGCCCGGTTCGGTGTACCTCGCGGTGGCGTTCAGCCCGGACGGCACGCGGATCGCGGTCGGGGGGCGGGCCACCACGGAGTCCACCGAGGACCGCGACGAACTGGTGCTGCTCAAGGCGGACGACCTGTCCGTGGTGAGCCGTCGGGCGACCAGGAAGGAGGAGCGCAACTCGCAGCCGAACGGGATCGAGTCGAACTACCCCACCGGGATCGCGTTCAGTCCCGACGGTCGCACGCTGGCCGTGCCGCTGTCCGGAGGCAAGGTGGCGCTGTGGAACCTGGTGGACACCGGCTCGGCGCTGACGCTGCTGGGAGGCCACGACACGGGCGCGCTCGACGCCGAGTTCTCCCCGGACGGCACGACCCTGGCGACCGGCGGCGTCGACCGGCTGGTGCGGCTGTGGCGGGTGCGGGACGGGCAGCAGGTGGGCCAGCTGACCGGCAGCGACTCGCCGTTGCGGAAGGTGGCGTTCAGCCCGGACGGGAAGACCCTCGCGGCCGCGAGCCAGGACACCGTGCTGCGGCTGTGGGACGTGGCGGCCGGGCAGCCGCTGGCCCGGCTCGACCGGCACTCCGACGACCTCAACGACGTGGCCTTCGACCCGAGCGGCGAGCACGTCGCCAGCGGCGGCGCCGACGGCACCACCCGGATCTGGGACCTGGTCCCGGACCACGGAGTGCGGGTGCTGTGCGGCCTGCTGGACCGCGACACCCTGGTCGACGAGTGGCGCGCGCTGGGACCCGACCGGGGCGATCCGCCCACCTGTCCGAACTGAGCCGGGGAGAGCCATGCCGACGGTCGTCGTCCGGGGAACCGGGGTGGCCTCCGTCGTGCTGCGGCCGGGGCAGTCGCTGCTGTTCGGGCGGGCGCCGCACTTCGCGCTCGACCCGAGCCGTCCGGGGCGGGCCGCGCTGACGCTGCCGGACTGCGCGCCGCACGTGTCGCGGCTCGTGGGCGAGCTGGTGGTCGGCGCGGACACCGTGACGCTGACCTGGCTTGGCGCGGGGGAGGCGCAGCTTTCGGGGCTGTTCGACGCGCCCGGCGGCGCGCGTCGGGTGATCATGACCCGGTCGGTGTCCGCGCTGCTGGACGACGGGGAGAACCAGCTCGCCGTGCTGCTCGGCCGGGTCGCCGAGGACGGCGGACTCGTCGACCTGCTGATCAGCGTCGACGTCGAGCCCACCCGAGCGGAACGCTTTGGCGTGCAAGGGGTTCCGGAGGGCGAGGACACCAGGACCGGGCCGGGGCTGGTCCGGCACGGGCGGGACTGGTTCGTGGCGCTGGCGCTGACCGAGCCGTGGCTCGTCGGCAAGGACGACTACCCGCGACCGCCGTCCAACCGGGAGATCCACGAGCGCGTGCTGGAGTGGCACGGCTACGCGTGGAACCTCCACCGGGCGCAACGGGTCGACGAGGCCATCCGGACCATCTCGGCCATCGCGTTCGGCGGCCGCGACGACCCGTTCCTCGCGCAGCACGCCGGCCGGTTGCAGAACACCCGGTTCGCGGTCGCCCGCCGGGCGGCGGAGACCCGCCTCGTCACGGCCCACGACCTCGCGGAGGTCGAGCGGGCCGCCCGGAACCGGAAACTTCCACCCCCGCAGGCCTCGCCGGGCCACCCCGCCGCTCCCTAGCCTTCGAAGCACGCGAACGACCGCACTCCGGTCGGAAAACCCACTCTCCCACGACGTTCCGCCGTGCCCGGATTCGGCTTCCGGCGTGGCGCCACGCCGTTTTCCGGAAGGACCGCCGCCATGATCCAGCCCCACACCTCCGAACAGTCCGCCGCGTCCGCGCCGGAGCCGCGCGCCAAGAAGAGCAAGGGCATGATCGTCCTGCTCTCCTACCTCACCCTGTCCAACGTCTTCGGGCTGGTGCTCGGGATCGTCGGCTGGGCCGACTGGTCCGACCACGGTTCCCGGTACGACGACATGGAACTACGCGCGGTGGTCTTCGTGACGTTCGCCAGCGTCGTCGCGCTGATCGCCCTCGGCGGCGCCTGGGCCACCCGGCGCTGGGGACCCCGGCTCTACGTCGGCACCGTGTGCCTCAGCCTGGTCATCGGCCTCGTCATCAGCGAGGGCGCGTTCTCGCCGTTGAGCCTGATCGGCGTCGCCTTCGCCGTCGGGCTCTGGCTCAACGCCGAGAGCAACTGGTAGACCGAGCGGGGGTGTGTCCACAACGGACGGAGGGCGCCCCTGCCGCCAGACGAGGACCAGCGCCGCGGCCACGGCCGCGGCGATGCTCCACCCGAGCACCGAGAGCACGAGAGGAAGGGCGGGGCCGCGACCGGCGGCCCCGCCCTTCTCCGTCGCCAGCCGCCGGTACTCCGACGCCTGCCGGTGCGCCGGGTCGATGGCCAGGACGGCGTCGAGGTAGTCGACCGCCCCGTCGAGGTCGTCGGCGAAGTACCGGTCGAGCCCGGTCCGGAAGTCGCGATCCGCCACGCCCAGCGCGCCGCCGATCCCCTTGCCGCGCAACAGGTCCACCAGGGTCGCCGAGGTGGCGGCCAGCGAGTCGCGGCTCACGACTCCCACCACGCGGCCCTGCTCGTCGACCACCGGGCTGCCGTCCATCTGCGGTGTCGTCTTGGCGGTGACCTCGTGGAACGGGCGGTCGCGCAGCACCCGGTGCGCGGCCAGCCGCCCGGCGCGGGCGCTGGGCTCCCGCGTCCGGTCGTCCGGGTCCGGGTAGCCGACGGCCAGCACGGACGTGCCGACCGGCGGCTCGTCGGACCGGACCTCCAGCGCGGGCAGGTGGTCGCGCGGCACCTTGAGCACGGCGACATCGCCGTCCGCGGGCGCGACCAGGTCCACCACGGTGGCCGGGGCGACGTCCCACGTTGGATTCCCGTCGGCGTCGACCTCCGGCCGCTCGACCTCGATCAGCCGGTCGACCGGCCGGTCGCGGACCGCGCCCTCGGCGAGCGCGTGCTCCACCATCGCCTGCTTGGCCTTGACCGGGTCGCCGACCCGGCCGACGCGGGCGAGGTCGGCCAATGCCGCGTCGAACAGCAGCCCCGCGCCGCCCTCGGGTCCGGTGTGGACGCAGTGGCTCGCGGTCGCCACGTACCCGTCCGGGTCGACGACGGCGCCACCGCAGGACCCCTCGACGGTGTAGCCGTCGACCCCGCCGAACACCTCGCCGGTGGTCTTGTCCCGCACCCAGCCGTGCCACTTCACCGTCACCAGCACGATTCCCGAGCGCGCCACGGCCGCCGCGTGCTCCTCCCGGTCTGCGGCCGCGGGCGCCGCGATGGTCAGCACGAGCGCGGCCGCCCCGCACAGCGCCGCCGTCGCGGCCATCAGCCGTACGTCCCGTACGCCGAGGTCCGCACCCAGTGCGAGGTGTAGCCGGTGGAACTGCTCTCCACCACCGTGTCCCCGGAGCAGACGTAGTCGTCGACCTCGTTGAGCGCCGGTTCCGGCTGCCCCGTCCAGGTGCCGATCAGGCCGCGCTGGTCGTAGGAGGCCCAGGTGATGTCGGTGCGGGTCCTGGCGGGGTAGGTGATCGCCCGGTCGGTCGCGGTCCACGTCAGCTCGGAGGTGCCGTTGCCGACCATGCGCACCTCGTTGCCCTGGTAGGTCCCGGTGAGGACGAGGTCGGTCTGCTTCTCGCTCGCCGTCCCGTCCGGTCGGAACTCGAGCACGCGGCCCTTGCCGGTGAACCGGATCTTCGCGACACCGGTGTAGAACTGGATCATGAAGGTCTCGTCGACCGTGCGCCACGAGCCGATCAGGCACAGCGGCGGTCCCGCGGGGCGGGTGGTGGTCGGCAGCGGCGTCGGCGTGACCCGGCTCGTGCCGGAAACGGCCGCACAGCACCGTTCCGGAGCTTTTCGCGACAGCACGGCGGCGGTCGACGGCACGGCCAACCCCACCGCGCCGGAGATGACGGTGATCAACACCGCGACGGCTGATCTGCCCGCTAACCGAGGCGAATCGTTCACCTTTCCAGGCTAGTGAGCCGGGCGCCGCTCCAGTTCACCCGCGAGCCGGAAGTTTCCGGGAATTCACCGCCGACCCGTGCCCCGCAACGACTTCGCTGTCCCAGTGGACGGAAGTTGGTCAGAACGTGGACGGTAACAAAGCCCCTGAGCAGGCGATTCCTGAAGGGGAGAGCCAAACGGAGGTGTCGGCGGTGGGCCATCTGATCGGGATCGACCTGGGGACCACGTGTTCCGCGGCCGCCCGGATCAACGACCGCGGCGTGCCGGAGATCATCCCGAACCGCGAGGGCGAGAGCAGCACGCCGTCGGTGGTGCTGTTCCGGGCGGGCACGACGCTCGTCGGGACGACGGCGGCCCGGTCGGCGGCGTCGGCGCCGCTGGACGTGGCGCGGTACGCGAAGCGGGGCATGGGCGAGTCGGCGTGGCGGTTCGAGACGACGCGCGGGGAGTCGTTCCGGCCGGAGGAGATCTCCGCGATCATCCTCAAGCGCCTCAAGGAGGACGCCGAACGGCACCTCGGCGGTCCCGTGACGGACGCGGTGATCACCGTGCCCGCGCACTTCGACGACGGCGCGCGGCGGGCGACCAAGGACGCGGGGGCCATCGCCGGCCTGACCGTGCGCCGGGTCCTCAACGAGCCTACGGCGGCGGCGCTCGCCTACGGCGTCGACGGCACCGTGCTGGTGTGCGACCTCGGCGGCGGCACGGTCGACGTGACGGCGCTGCGCATCCACGACGGCGACTTCGAGACGTTGGCGACGAGCGGCGACCGCAACCTCGGCGGGCTCGACTGGGACGACGAGCTGATGGCGCTGCTCAACCGCCGGTTCGGGGAGGCGGGCGGGCCGAACCTGTTCGACGACGAGCGCACCGAGGCGGACCTGCGGGACCGGGCCGAGGCGGCGAAGTGGGAGCTGACCAGGGTTCCGGAGACGCGGGTCGTGCTCACGGCGGACGGGGTGACGAGGGAAGTCGACCTCACCAGGGCCGAGTTCGAGGACAGCACGTCCAGGCTGCTGGACCGGGTGGGGGAACTCGCCGAGTCGGTCGTGGGCGACGCGGGGCTGCGGTGGCCGGACGTCGACCGGTTGCTGCTCGCGGGCGGCTCGACCCGGATGCCGATGGTCCGCGAGCTGGTGGAACGCCTGTCCGGCAAGGAGGTCGAGCCGTTCGGCGACCCGGAGGAGGTCGTCGCGCTCGGCGCGGCCGTGCAGGCGCACCTCGTCGACGACGGGCCGTTCGGCCGGGGGATCAGCGTGCGGGACGTGACGTCGCAGGGGCTCGGCGCGCTCGTGCGGTCCGAGACGTCGCAGCGGGTCGAGAACGTGGTCGTCATCCCGCCCAACGCCCGGATCCCGGCGAGGCTGACCACCCGGTTCCGGACCGTCGCCGACGAGACCGAACTCCGGGTGCGGGTGACGCAGGGGTGCGGCGACTACGTGAAGGTCCTCGGCGAGCAGGTGCTGCCGATCCCGCCGCACGCCGCGGGCGCGCTCGTGGACGTGACGTTCGCCTACGACCACGACCAGGCGGTGTCCGTCGGGGGGTGCGAGGGCCCGGTCGACGCGGCGAACATGGACGACCTCGAACGGGACCGCGCCACCGCCAAGATCCGCGCGCTGGAGGTGGGCTGACGTGCGCTTTCCCGAACCCGGTACGGTCGGGCCCATGTACGTGAAGCTGTGCGGCCTGCGCACCGGGGCCGACGTCGAGGTGGCCGTCGACGCGGGCGCGGACGCGATCGGGTTCGTGTTCACCACGAGCGCCAGGCAGGTCGACCTCGACACGGCGAAACGCCTGGTGGCCGCCGTGCCGCCGGAGGTGCTGACGGTCGGCGTCTTCGCGGGCGTGCCTGCCCTGGAAGCGGCCGACCTGGCCGTCGCGGCGGGCGTGGGCGCGATCCAGCTGCACGGCGACTACCCGCGCGAGGCGTTCACCGAGTTGGCCGACCTCCCGGTGAAGCTGATCCGCGCCACCTCCCTCAAGCCGGACACGGACCTCCGCGTCGGCGCCTACGGCGAGGACCTGCTGCTCCTGGACTCCCCGATCCCCGGCTCCGGCCACACGTGGGAGCTCGACACCGACACCCGCCTCGAAGGCCACTGGCTGCTCGCGGGCGGCCTCACGACGACCACCGTTGCCGAGGCGATCAAGCGGACCCGCCCGTGGGGCGTGGACGTGTCCAGCGGCATCGAGTCCAGCAGGGGCGTCAAGGACCACACCCTCATGCGCGCCTTCGTGACAGCCGCCCGCGAAGCCTGACCGGTTCCTCCGCACTTCCTCCACATCCCGCTGGTTGGCTGGGCACATGGCCGACATCGCTTACCTCGACCACGTGGCGACCACACCCGCGGGCCGGTCCTACAAACAGGCCCTGCTCAAGGCCCTCTCCCCGTCCCTCGACCACACCGTCCTGGACGTGGGCTGCGGCCCCGGCACCGACCTCCCCGCCCTGGCGGCCTTGGCGGACACCGTGATCGGCGTGGACCACGACCCGACCATGACCACCGAGGCCACCCGCAGAACAGCGGCACTACCGAACGTCCGCGTCCTCACCGCCGACGCCCACGCCCTCCCCTTGGACGACAACACCATCGACCGCGCCCGCGTGGACCGCGTACTCCAGCACGTGACGTCCCCCCTCGCGGTCCTCACCGAACTCCACCGCGTACTCCGCCCCCACGCCCTGGCCGCCTTGGCCGAACCCGACTGGGAAACCCTCACCACAGACCCGGGCGACCCCGACACCACGAGGGCCTTCACCCGCCACCTCCGCACCGACGTGGTCCGCAACGCCACCATCGGCCGCCAACTACCCCGCCTCTCCGAACAAGCAGGCTTGACGGTCCACTCGGCCACAGCCACCACCCCGGTCTTCCGCGACTTCCCCACGGCAAACCGCCTCTTCGCCCTGACCCGCAACACCACCCGCGCCATCAACGCGGGCCACCTGGACCCCCAGGCCGGCGCCGAGTGGCTGAAAGCCCTGACCACCGGCCCATTCCTGGCTTCGGTGACCCTGCACGTGGTGGTGGTCGGTGTGCCGGGGTGAGCAGCGGAAGGTGACCGGCGTCGGACGTCACCCGACCGGGTTCGTCGTTTCCCCTTGGTCAACTTATGCGACCATTCATCCGATCGAGGTTGCACTGTCGTTCGGTGCCGATCGACGGTGAGACCGACGGGTGGGGGACGAATGCCTCGTGTGCTGATCCAGCCGGTGGCGAACGCCGAGGCCGCGCGGAACCGGAAGAAGACCCTGCACGCGGAGGTCGACTTCAGCGCCCGGAAGTACCTGTCCGCTCTCACCGAGGACGAACGGTCCCGGCTGGAGTTGTTGCACCCCACCGGCAAGGCGCGATTCTGGGGCACCCGCCCGTTCCTCGACGAGGAGATGAGCACGGTCGCCACCGGCGACGTCGTCCTCTTCACGTGGAAGAACCACATCCGGGCCATCGGGGAGCTGGGCGCGAGCTTCCGGAACCAGGCCTTCGCCGACGCCCTCTGGCGCGAGTCGCCGACGGAGGACAGCTTCGTCAACGTCTTCAGCCTGCTCGGGCTCCTCGAGGACGTCGCCATCCCGTACTCGCAGCTCGAGCGGGCGACCGACGGCGCGCTCGTCGGACCGTTCCGGTCCGGGGAACTCGTCGCGGACCCCGTGCTGGTGGACAAGGTGATCAGCGGCCTGGACATCGTGACCGCCAGCTCGGTCGAGGAGGTCCTCGACCAGGAGCGGCGGATCCAGACGCGGCTTGAGGAAGGTCTCGCGGTCGAGTTGGAGAAGACCCACAAGACCAGCACGACGTACCACGCGCCCTCGAGGACCATCTCCGTCCACCGAGGCGAGTCGATCCTGGTGGACGAGTACGCCAAGGCCAACGTCGACGTGTCGTTCAAGAGGTTCGTGTCGCCCGCGGGCATCTCCGACATGTACGTCGCGGACCCGGACGGAGCCGAGATCATCGAGGCGAAGGGCGGCGCGACCCGCGAACGCGTGCGGCAGGCCGTGGCGCAACTCCTGCACTACGCCCAGTGGTGCCCGAACCGGGTCGCCCGGTTGACCGCCCTGTTCCCCCTCCGCCCCGCGGACCAGGACGTGGAGTTCCTGAACAGGCTCGGGATCGACTGCGTCTTCCGCACCGACCAGGCCACCTTCACCAGGGTGGAGGCCTCCGCGGCGCGCCGCGAGCACATGCTGCCGATCTGGAACGACGAGGTCTGATCCCCGCCGTCAGCGTGCTGTGGACGGCCTGTCCAGCAAGGTCCGGATCAGCTTCTCGACGACGTCCGCCTCGGCGACCCGGTTCTGCGACCGGTAGAGGCGCGCGGCGTGGCCGAGCGGTTCTACCGCCTCGTCGCGCCTGCCCAGCAGGACCAGCGAACGGCCCAGCCCCTCGGCGCTCTCCGCGGCCCCGTAGTCGTTGCCGAGCCGCGTCCTCAGCGCCAGCGCCTCCTCGTAGAGTTCGGCGGCCCGTGCGCGCTCGCCGGAGTGGTGCGAGATGTCGCCGAGGCAGTGGAGTGTCGCGGCGTCGCCGTCGAGGTCCCCGTGGAGCTTCGACAGGGTGAGCGACCGCTCGCACAGCCGTCGCGCCTCGCCGTGCTCACCGAGGCGGAAGTGGTAGAGGCCCGCCAGGCTCAGGGCGCGCGCCTCCCACACCGGCGCGCCCGCCAGTTGGAAGAGCGGCCACGCCAGCAGCGCTTGGTGCAGGGCGAGGCGGAAGAGGCCTTGGCGTTCCCACGCGTGGGCCAGGTCCTGACGGGCACGGGCTTGCTCCCGAATGTCCCCCACCTGCTTCCCGAGGTTGAGTGCGGTCGTCAGGTGTCGCACCGCCTCGTCGTGGTGGCCCGCCCTCGAGCAGGCGAAGCCCAGGTAGCGGTGTGCCCTGCCCTCGACGCCGGGGTCGCCCAAGAGCGACGCCGACGCGAGCGCGTCGCGCCAGGTGGCCACGTGGTCGTGGACGTGCCCGCGCCGCCAGTGGAAGGTGTCGAGGGCGAACGCCAGGTTCCACACGCGCGCGTGCCAGCCGTGGCGCACCGCGACCTTCCCCGCCGCGAGCAGGCACGCGTGCTCGGAGTCGAGCCACGCCAACGCTTCCGGGCGGGCCGTGAAGGCGACGGGCGTGCAGCCCGCGTCGGGAGGCTCCAGCGCGGTCCGCTGGCGCTGCGGGTCGAGGCACGCGGAGGCGGCGGCCGCGCTGTGCAGGTGGAAGTCCACCCAACGCCGCTGAGCCCCGGCCAGGTCCGCGTCGGTCTCGACCTCGCCCGCCTTCTCGGCCGCGTACAGGCGGACGAGGTCGTGCAGGCGGAACCGCCGCGGCTCGTGGTTCTCGACCAGGTTCGCGTTCACCAGGCCGCGCAGGAGCCTCGCCGTCTCGTCGGTGTCCAGCCCCGCGAGGCCCGCGGCGGCGTCCCTGGTGATGTCGGGCGAGCCGACCGTTCCCAGCAGCCGGAACAACCGGGCCTCGACGGGCCGCAGCGCCAGGTACGACCACTCGAAGACGGCCCGGAGATCGGAGCGGACGTCGTCGTTGCCCAGCACGTCCAAGCGCCGTCGGGCGTCGCGCAGTTCCGCCGCGAACTCCCCGAGCGGGAAGGTGCTGTGCGCGGCGGCTCGGCCGCCGACGATGCTCAACGCGAGCGGAAGTCCTCCGCTGAGGGCGATCAGGTCCCGGACCGCTTCGGGATCGGCGTCGACGCGGGCGCGGCCGACGTGGCCGACGAGGAGGTCAACGGCTTCCTCGGCCGCCAGGACGTCCAGGGAGATCAGGTGCGCGCCTTGGCCGGTGGCCAACGACACCAGCCTGCGGCGGCTGGTGACGAGGACCGTGCAGGCCGCGCTGCCGGGCAGCAGGGGGACCACCTGGTCCGCGTCCCGCGCGTTGTCCAGCACGATCAGCATCCTGCGTCCGCTGACCGCGCTGCGGTACAGGGCCGCTTGGGCGTCGACGTCGGCGGGGATGGACTCGGGAGGGACGTTCAACGCGTCCAGGAAACCGCGAACCGCGACAGCGGCCGCCATGGGTTTCCCTCCGGGATCGAAGCCGCGGAGGTTGACGTACAACTGGCCGTCGGGGAAGCGGTGGCGATTGCGGTGCGCCCAGTGCAGGGCCAGGCAGGTCTTGCCCACGCCGCCCATTCCGCCGATCGCGGAGATGGCCACGGTCGTGGACCCGTCGGGATCCCGGTCGACCGCCGAGGTGAGCGCGGCCAGTTCGTGGCCGCGGCCCGCGAACGCCCTGGTGGGCGCGGGTAACTGGTGGGGTGCGACGAGATCGGGCCGGTGGTCCGAGTGCAGGTGGACGTCACCGTGGACGGCACCCGCCTGCAGGGACGGGCCCGACGCGCCGTTGACGACGTTCGTCGTCTCCGCGCGCATCGGAGGTAATCGCCGCGGGCGCATCGGCAGCCTTTCGGTGGGCGTCTCTCGCGAGTGCGGTGGTCCGGGTGGGCAGGCGTCCGCCGGGCAGGCGGAAGCCGATCACCCGAGCGCCGCGATGATCCAGATTTAGCAGAAGGAACCGCTTCGCGAGTCCGGATCGGCGAGTTCGTGCCACCGAAGACTTCGGGGCGCGCTACTCCACGGACTTCCCCGCCGCCACGATCGCCTCGTACACGCGGTCCACGTCCGCCTCCGTGGTCCGCCAATTGCTGAACGCCGCCCGCAGCGCGGGCACGCCCCGGAGCACCGTGGGCGTCACGAAGGCCTCCCCGGACGCCGTGATGGCCCGCGCCGTGGCGGCCACGTCGCCCGGTGGGGTGAAGCAGACGACGTTGAGGCTGACCGGGGACAGGAGGGTGTGGCCGGGGGTCGTGGTGAGGCGGGCTGCCAGGTGGTGGGCGTTGGCGATGTTGTTCTCGACGATGGCTCGGTGGCCCTCCGCGCCGTACGCGGTCAGGGTGAACCACGCCGGGAGGGCGCGGAGTCTGCGGCTGCTCTCCGGGGTGAGGTGGAAGAGGTCGCCCGCGGTCGGGGTGGGGAGGTACGGGCCGACGTTCTGGAAGATCGGGAGTTGCAGGGACTGGTGGCGGGTGAACTGGACCGCCGCGTCGTAGGGGACGTTGAGCCACTTGTGCAGGTCCACGCACACCGAGTCGGCTTCCGCCATGCCGTCCACGAGGTGGGCGTGGGCGGGGGACAGGGCGGCGAAGCCGCCGAAGGCGGCGTCCACGTGCAGCCAGAACGGGAACTCGTCGCGGAGGGCGGCGATCGCGCGGAGGTCGTCGAAGTCGACGGTGTTCACCGTGCCCGCGTTGGCCACGACGATGGCGGGCGTGCCGTTCAGCGCCTCCAGCGCACGGCGCAGGTGCACGAGATCCACGGCTTCCCGGTCCTGCTGTACCGGCACGTGGTGGACGTGGTCACGGCCGATGCCCAGCATCGACAGCGCCTTGTACACCGTGGAGTGCGGCGTGCCGGAAAGCACGCGCACCGGGCCCAGCGCCTGCACGCCCGCGTGCGCCACCGAGATGCCCCGCTGCTCGCCCAGCCACTGGCGGCCGAGCGCCAGGCCGACGAAGTTGGACATCGTGGCGCCGGTCACGAACGTGCCGGTGTGCTCGACGCCGAGGCCGAACAACTCCGCCAGCCAGCCGACGGTCTCGCGTTCCAGGTCGACGGCGCTGGAGTCGCTCGCGACGGCGTTCTGGTCGAACGTGCTGGTCAGCCAGTCGCCCGCGAGCGCGGCCGGGGTCGCGCCGCCGGTGACGAACCCCAGGTAGCGCGGTCCCGCGCTGCCGGAGAAGCCCGGTTCCCACCGGCGCGCGAACGTCGCCAGCGCCTCGTCGAACCCGACCCCCGCCACGGGCAGGGGCGACGCCGCCACGGGGGCGGGCGGGTGGGCGACGGGGCGGTCGGCGACGCCCGCCAACGCCTGGTCGGCGAAGCGGTGGACGGTGTCGAGGACGGCGGGGAACGACTCCGGTTCGGGCAGCACGGAACCGACGATAGGACGGGTCGCACGTCGGTGTCGCGGGCCAATCCCCGACAACTGGACCGGTGACCCGAGCCGTTCCAGACGGACAAAGCGGGCGCACGGCGGGGGCTGACCAGCGTCCACGAGGCCGGTCGGGCATCCTTGCCTGGACTTGCCGGACCGGTCAGGTGGTAGGAGATCCATGAGCACCACGCCCGAACTCGTCGTTCCCGAGAGCGTCGACTCGCCGGTCCGGCCGAAGCCGCCCGGCACCCCGCTGGCGCGCTGGCTGCTCGCGAACCGGGTGCAGCCGGTCGGGCCGGAGGCGGACGAGTCGCACGCCGCGCCGCAGTCGTGGTGGAAGGTCATGTGCCTGACCGGGGTCGACTACTTCTCCACGCTGTCCTACCTGCCCGGCATCGCCGCGCTCGCCGCGGGCGCGCTGTCACCGTTGGCGACGCTGCTGATCGTGCTGCTGACGCTGCTGGGCATGCTGCCGATGTACCGCCGCGTGGCGCGGGAGAGCCCGCACGGCCAGGGGTCGGTGGCGATGCTGGAGGACCTGCTGCCGTTCTGGCGCGGCAAGGTGTTCGTGCTGGTGCTGCTGGGTTTCGTGGCGACGTCGTGGATCATCACGATCACCCTGTCGTCGGCCGACGCGACCGTGCACATGCTGGAGAACCCGTTCCTGCCGGGCTTCCTGCACGGGCACGCGGTGCTCATCACGGTGGTGCTGCTGCTGATCCTCGGCGGCGTGTTCCTGCTCGGGTTCAGCGAGGCCGTTGGGGTCGCGATCCCGTTGGTGGGCCTGTTCCTGCTGCTGAACACCGTCGTGGCCGTGGTGGGGCTGGTCGACGTGATCGGCTCGCCGGACGCCGTGTCGCGCTGGCTCGACGCGCTGACCGCGGGCGGCGGGATCGGTGACGTGGTCGGGCCCGCGATCCTCGCGTTCCCGTTGCTGGTGCTGGGGCTCTCCGGGTTCGAGACCGGCGTGAGCATGATGCCGCTGGTCGCCGCGGACGGGAAGACGCCGGAGGAGAAGCTGGAGAGCCGGGTCCGCAACACCCGCAAGCTGCTCACGGTCGCCGCGCTGATCATGTCGGTCTACCTGCTGCTGACCAGCTTCATCACCACCGTCCTCATCCCGGCCGACGCGTTCAAGGAAGGCGGCGAGGCCAACGGCCGCGCGCTCGCCTACCTGGCGCACCAGGAGCTCGGCAACGTCTTCGGCACGCTCTACGACATCAGCAGCATCCTGATCCTGTGGTTCGCGGGCGCGTCGGCGATGGCGGGCCTGATCAACATCGTGCCGCGCTACCTGCCGTCCTACGGCATGGCGCCGGACTGGGGCCGGGCCGTGCGCCCGGTCGTGCTGGTCTACACGGTCATCAGCGTGCTCATCACGATCGCGTTCGGCGCGGACGTCAACGCCCAGGCGGGCGCGTACGCGACCGGCATCCTGGCGATGATGGTGTCCGGCGCGGTCGCCGTGACCATCTCGGCGGTGCGGCGCAAGCAGAAGCGCGCCACGGTCGGGTTCGCCGTGCTGACGCTCGTGCTGCTGTACGCGCTGGCGGAGAACGTCCGCGAGAAGCCGGACGGCATCGCAATCTCCGGCGTGTTCATCCTCGGCATCGTGGTCGTGTCGCTGGTGTCGCGCGTGTCCCGCACGACGGAGCTGCGCGTCGACCGGCTCGAGTTCGACGAGGCCGCGCGCCGGTTCGTGACGGACTCGATCGCGTTCGACGGCGCGCTGAACCTGATCGCGAACCGCAGGCAGGCGGGCGACAAGGCGGAGTACGACGCGAAGGAGACCGAGCAGCGGGCGATGAACCCGGTGCCCGGCAAGGCGGACGTGCTGTTCCTGGAGATCGACGTGGACGACCCGTCGGAGTTCAGCGAGGTCCTGCGCGTGCGCGGGGTCGAGATCGGCGGTCACCGCGTGCTGCGCGCCCACAGCCCGGCCGCCCCGAACGCCATCGCGGCGATCCTGCTGTCGTTGCGCGACACCACGGGCGTGCGCCCGCACTGCTACTTCGAGTGGTCCGAGGGCAGCCCGCTCGGCCACCTGTTCCGCTACCTGATCCTCGGCCGCGGCGACACGGCCCCGGTCGTGCGCGAGGTGCTGCGCAAGAGCGACGACGACCCGGCCCGCCGCCCCGGCATCCACGTGGGCGGCTGAAAACCCTTGCGCGGCAGGGCCTAGGACGCGAAGAACTCCACCAGCAGCCGGTTGACCTCGGCGGGCTGCTCCAGGTAGCCGAGGTGGCCCGCGTCGGCGACCTCGGTGTAGCGCGAGCCGGGGATGGCGGCGGCGACCTCGCGGGCCAGGTGCGGCGGCAGCGTGCGGTCGTCGGTGAAGCCGATCACCAGGCACGGCACGGTGATCCGCCGGTACTCGGCGAGGCGGTCGGTGAAGTCGTTGAGCGCCATCTGGGCCCGCGTGCCCGCGCCGACGGAGGAGCCGCCGAACTCGAACAGGTCGAGCCAGTCCCGCGCCCGCACGGGGTCGACGAGCGTGGCGGGGGACAGGTAGCGCAGCGCGGTGATCGCCGCGTGGAACTTGGCGGGCAGCTTCACGCCCGCGTCGTGCAGTTCCCGTTCCCCCAACGACAACGAGTCGCGCACCGGGTCCGGGCGGCCGTAGGTGGCCAGCAGCGCCGCGTGCGACACGAGGTCCGGCCGCGCCAGCGCCAGCTCCTGCGTCACGCGCGCGCCGAGCGACGTGCCCGCGACCCTCGCCGGGCCGCCGCCGAGGTGCTCGATGAGCGCCGCGGTGTCGCCGACCATGTCCGCGACGGTGAACCCGCCCGCGCACTCGTCGGTCGGCGGGATGCCGCGGTTGTCGAACGTCGCGACCCGGTACCCCGCGGCGACCAGCGCGGGCACCTGGTGCGCGCGCCACACCCCGCCGGGGCTGCCGGTGCCCATCACCAGGACGACGAGCTCGCCCTCCCCGGCGACCTGGTAGTTGACGGTGATCCCGTTGAGCGGCGCGGACGGCATGCCAAATGCTTACGGCAGCGTCGTCGGCGATGTCAACGCGCCCTGCGGCGGCCCGGATGAGACTTCGGCAACCCCACCGCGGTTGCGGTTACGGTGGGAGGACACCGAGCG
The DNA here is from genome assembly GCF_042738955.1 of Umezawaea sp. NPDC059074. Classification (NCBI taxonomy): domain Bacteria; kingdom Bacillati; phylum Actinomycetota; class Actinomycetes; order Pseudonocardiales; family Pseudonocardiaceae; genus Umezawaea; species Umezawaea sp. NPDC059074. The sequence goes on along the minus strand of NZ_JBHYHC010000013.1, from coordinate 3,568 downwards.
AGGGGGTTCGATGGCGAAGAACGGTCCGACCTACGACCGGCGCGAGCAGTACGAGCAGATCGTGAGCGGTCTGCTGGACGGCGAACGGGTCATCGCGGTCTACGACGCCATCGGCACGGGCACCGGGTTCATCGGCATCACCGACCTGCGGGTGATCATCCAGGACAAGTCGTTCATCGGGAAGAAGACCGCGCTGGTCTCGGTGCCGTACTCGAAGATCAGCAGCGTCGCCGTGGTGTCGAACAAGAGCTGGGGCGGCAGCTTCTTCAGCACGTCCGCCATCGCCGTCACGGCGGGCACCCACGTGCACGAGATCGAGTTCCGCGGCTCGGAGAAGGCCCACCACGTGCACAACGTCGTGCTCTGGCACATCACCCGCTAGCTAGGCTGGACGGCATGGGAGACCGCCGCGCCATCCTGTCCGGGTCCACGTTCGAGGAGCAGATCGGCTACGCGCGCGCCGTCGTGGACGGCGACTGGGTGCACGTCTCCGGCACGACCGGCTTCGACTACACCACGATGACCATCGCCGACGACGTCGTCGAGCAGGCCGAGCAGTGCCTGAGGAACATCGCCGCGGCCCTCACCGAGGCCGACTGCACGTTCGCCGACGTCGTCCGCGTCCGCTACCTGCTCCCGGACCCGGCCGACTTCGAACCGTGCTGGCCCGCCCTGCGCCGCACGTTCGCGGACGTCCGCCCGGCCGCCACGATGATGTCCGTCGGCCTGGCCGACCCCCGGATGCGCATCGAGATCGAGGTCACCGCCCGCAAGCGCTAGCGCGGCCCGCGAGCCGCCCACTCGATGGCGGGGCAGTGGTCCATCACCATGGACAGCCCCGCCGCACGGGCCCGCTCGAACGCCAGTTCGTCGATCACGTCGAGCTGGAACCACACCGCTTTCGCCCCGATCGCGATGGCCTCGTCGACGAACGCGCCCGCGCTGTTCGACCGCCGGAACACGTCCACGCAGTCGACCGGGAACGGGATGTCCGCCAGCGTCGCGTAGCCCTGCTCGCCGTGCACGGTCGCCGCGCTCGGGTGCACCGGCACCACGCGCTTCCCGTGCTGCTGGAGGAAACGCGCCACCCCGTACGCCGCGCGCGACGGGTTGTCGCCCAGTCCGACGACCGCCCACGTCTCGCACTTCGCGAGCACCTCGCGGATGGTGTCCGGGTCGCCCCACGGTTCGTTCGTCATCCATCGATCGTACGTCTCGGCCGAGTGTGAACATTTAATGAAACACTTTCGCATTCGTCTCGGGTGCGTGATCCTGGCGGCACCCTGCCCCGCCGCGAAGCCTCCGAGAGGACCTTCCATGCGCGTCTTCCGCTCAGCCGTCGCCGCCACCCTGCTGGCCGGCCTGATCGTCCCCACGGCCAGAGCCGACGTCCCCGCACAAGGTCAGTACTACCTGCAAAGCGTCACCACGGGCCTCAACGCCGCCGTCACCGGCGACTCCGTCGACCAGCACCGCCCGAAGGGCAACGAGGACCACCAGCAGTGGACCCTGCGTTCCGACGGCCGCCTGGAGGAAGGCGGCCGCTGCCTGGGCCGCTCCGGCGACCAAGCCGCGATGCGCGCCTGCGACAGCGCCGACACCACCTGGGAGATCACCGCAGACGGCGACCGCGTACGCCTCAAGGCCCCAGGCACAGACCGCTACCTCAAACCCGCCACCCCGCTGGCAATCGGCACGGGCGCAGACCAGTGGTACCTGACCCCCGTCACGCCACCCCGCCTACCCGCCCTGCCGGACGGCCAACGCACCCTCGACCAGGTCACGTTCCTCACCACCCACAACGCCTACGCGAACGGCGTGGACGGCGGCTTCGCACCCCCGTTCGTGAACCTGTTCCCCAACCAGGCCCGCGGCATCACCCAACAGCTCACCGACGGCGTACGCGGCTTCATGCTCGACATCCACCAGACCGGGGACGGCGCGATCCTCTGCCACAACAGCTGCACCCTGGTCAGCAAGCCCGTGGCGCTGTGGGTGGACATCCAGCGCATCGTGGACTTCCTCAACACCAACAGGTCCGAGTTCGTCACGGTCTTCCTCGAGGACTACGTCTCAGCCGACGTCCTCCGCGCAGAACTGGCCCGCGTCAACGGCCTCCAGAACGTCCTCTACCGCCCCGACCAGACCGGCGTCCGCCAGAACGGCTGGCCCACCATGGACGACCTGCGTTCACGCAACCAACGCCTGCTCATCTTCACCGACCACTCCCCGGACGGCCGTGACAGCTCAGGTGTCCAGTACCAACGCGACTGGACCGTGGAGAACTACTGGTCCATGGGCTCGGGCGTGGGCGCCTCCGACTGGTCCTGCTACAGCAGGTGGAGCGACATCCCGTTGTCCCGCACCGAGTCCGCGTTCCGCCCCCTGTTCGTGATGAACCACTTCCGCGACGTCCCCATGACCGGCACCGTCACGGACGACAACACCAAGCTCACCAACCGCGCCCAACGCTTCTGCGAACCGGCGGCCCGCAAGAAGCCCACGTTCCTGGCGGTGGACCACTACCACCTGGGCAACCCCAGGGCGGCAGTGGACACCCTCAACACCTACCGCTACTGAGGCAACCCGCATCCGGGCGCGGACAGCACGAACACGCTGTCCGCGCCCACGCAAGGCACGGCAAGCGCGATCTGCTGCCCGTACCCAATCCCCCGCCGCACGGAAACAGCCCCGTTCTCATCCACTTCACAGGGGTTGTTCTGCGTACACCGCTTCCCGTTCTCATTCACGGTGTTGTTCACCCCCACCACCTTGCCGGAGGCGGCATCCACGATCGGCGACCCGGAAGTACCACCGATCGTGTCGCAAGGCGCGCTGTACCGAATAGAATCAACCCAGGTCCAGGCACCTTCACGCAACTCGTGCGCGATCCCGTCAAGCTTGCACGAGTACAACCGCTTCCAATACCCGGACACGACCCGAATGTCCGCCCCCACCCCAGCACGCCGCCCGGACAACTCCAAAGCCTTACCCCCCAACGCCTCCACCTGCGCGTAGGTCTGATCAAGCCGGTAGAACGACACGTCAGTGACGGTCATCGTCGCGTAAGCGACAGACACAGCCCGCAACGTCCCCAACGTCCCCTTACCGCTGGAGTCGAGCAACGTGAACGTCCGATCACTGGGCTGATCAACAACAACCTCACCAGCAGCCATCAACTTCACACAGTGCCCGTTCGACATCACCAACGCCGCATCCCCAGGCTTGGCCCCAGGTGTTCGCACCACAGCCCCAGAACACCCACTCAACGCAACAGTCCCGGTGAAGTCCACCCCCACCACAGCATCAGCAGGCACAGCAACCAAAGCCAAGCCCAACACGACACCAGAAACGACACCCAACACCCGCTTGATCATCAAAGCATCAAACCAGCACCAACCCACTCCCATCGACCGAACCGGTTAGCTCGATCGGGCTATCTCTACCCACACCGCACGAGACCAGACCAAATATCTTCCGGCCCCCGGCCGGCACTCGCACCGGGACCAACCGCACCATGCCGGCAGGTTCTTTTAACCCCCACCCCGGCCGGCCCCCGGTTGTTTTT
>NZ_JBHYHC010000012.1:54412-120921 GCF_042738955.1 Umezawaea sp. NPDC059074 | reverse complement strand
CAGTCGGCCTGGTGCCCGAGACCACGTACTCGGACCTGCTGTCATGCATTGGGGGAGACGACGTTAACGTCCCGGTCGGTCCGAAGCGGACCGACCGGGACTTCTCGTTGGCGCTAGTGGAAGGAGACGGTCGCCGTGATGGAGCTGAACAGCTCGAACAGGGTGTCCGCCTCGGCGATGTTGGGGCTGGTGCCGGTGATCACCATCACCTCGGTGCGACCGGGGATGCGGATCAGGGTGTGCATGACGGCGCACCGGATCGGGACGTCGTCCATGACCACGTCCTGGATACCGTGCACCCGAGCCGCCGTGCCCACGCCGTCGAGCCGGACGGTGCTCACGCGCGTCCAGGTGTCCACGGCGGACTTGCCCTCGGTGAGGGCGCTCAACAGGTCGGCGTTGCCGGGCGGTGTGACCATCGCCGCGACCACGGTCGCGGTCAGCGGGCCGTCCTCGTAGATCTCGAACATCCCCGCGGCGTGCAGCACCCCGTTGCGCCGGGCGTGGCGGATCGAGCGGCGCACCGACTCGGTGAACAGCCCGGCCGACTCCTCGTCGACACCCCCCTCGACGCAGCCGTCCCACAGCAGCCGCGCGAGGGTGTTCTCCGCGGCCTCGTCCGCGACGGACAGGTCGTACCAGTCCTCCGGGATCGTCATCCGGAGCGAGCCGGTCGTGGTGCTCATCACTGTCCTCCACTGCTTTCCGTCAGGGCGTTGGCCGTCTGCTCGTCGGTGTTGCGGAACGCGTCCGCCGCCGTCCGGCTGGCGTCGCGCAGCGCGACCAGGTCCCGGCCCAGCACGAAACGCCCGTCGCCCCAGGACTTCTCGAAGTCCCGCGCGGCGTCCCGCATCCCCTTGTCCCCCATGGCGTCGACCATGCCGCCCATCGACCTGACCAGGCTGTCACCCATGAGCTGCTCGGTGCGCGACAACAGGTCCGCGACCCTGGTCAGCTCGTCGACGGGTACCCGGATCTCGCTCATCGCGCTCCCCACTCGTCGGACTCTCTCCAGTGGACTCACGGCTCCGGGCGCTGTCCGGTTCAGTCCGATTCGCACTGAACCGGATGGGCCTCCCGCTCGTGTCGTGTCAGGTCGAAGGAAAGACTTGAGGGAGAACGAGATGACCCGCCCCGCCGCTGGCGAATGGTTCGTTTTGGACGAGGACGACGATCCGGTGCCCGGTGATCCGGACGCGTTGGTCGCCCTCCGCGACGCCTACCGCGAGCTCGGTTCGGTGACGCAGGAAGCGTTCCAGCTGCTCAACGGCAGCGGGGACATCGACGGTGGCATCGGCAAGGCCATGGACGCGTACCGGGCGCTGTACGGCGAGGTGCCGAAGCGCCTCAACGACATGGCGAACGCCTACGGCCAGGCGGCGGACGCCTACGCCCGGTACATGCCCTCCCTGGAGGAGGCGCAGTCGATGTCGCTGACCGCGCTGGACCAGGCGCGCACGGCGAGCCAGGAGCAGAACTCGGCGGGCACGCTGGTCGCTTCGGTGGCCGCGGCCGTGGAACGGGTCAAGGCCTCGGCGGAGGGGACGGAGCCGTCCGAGGAGTCCCAGTCGGACCTGCGGGACGCGCAGAACCGGCAGGCCGCGGCCTCGCAGGCGCTCGACGGCGCGAAGTCCCTGCTGGGGCAGGCGATCGCGCTGCGCGACCAGGCCGCGTCCGTGGCGTCCAAGGTGCTCTACGAGATGGGCGACCTCGCGCCGCAGCGGTCGATCTGGGAGAAGATCGGCGACGCCTTCAAGGAGTTCTTCGACTTCCTGGTCAACGTCGTGGCCGACATCCTCACGATCGTGCTGGACGTGCTGTCCACCATCGCGGGGTTCATCTTCCCGCCGCTGGGCGCGGCCATCGGCCTGCTGTCGTCCGGCGTCGAGATCCTCGCGGCCGTGGTGAAGAACGACATGGTCGCGCTCGGCATGGCGGTCGGCGGCCTGGCGCTCAGCTTCGTGCCCGGCGGCAAGATCCTGAAGAACGTGCTCAAGTTCAGCACGAAGCTGACCGGGCCGATCAAGAACGGCGTCAAGGGCCTCACCAAGAACTTCGCGGGCGGCGCGGGCCGCAGCATCGACATCCCCATCCCGCCGCCCAAGGACATCACACCACCGGGCGGCACGCGCGGCCTCAACACCCCGCCGCGGCCGAACGCGCAGGCCAACGCGGACAAGGTCGTCGCGGGTGACCCGATCGACGTCTCCAGCGGCCGGATGCTGCTTCCACAGACCGACCTGCTCGTCGCGGGCGCCCTGCCGCTGGAGCTGAGCCGCACGCACGTGTCGTCGTTCCGGTCTGGCCGCTGGTTCGGCCCGTCCTGGTCGTCCACCGCGGACCAGCGGCTGGAGGTCGACGCGCAGGGGCTCACGTTCGTCGTGGAGGACGGCACGCTGCTCGCGTACCCGCACCCCGAGGACGGCGAGGTGCTGCCGGAGGAGGGCCCGAGGTGGCCGCTGAGCAGGGGAGCGGGCGGCGGGTACGTCGTGCGCCAACCCGGCAGGCAGCTGCGGTTCCTCCCGGTCGTCGACGGCCTCGTGCTGCCGATCGCGGCGATCCTCGACCACGAGGGCAACCAGGTCGAGTTCTCCTACGACGACGAGGGCGTTCCGGTCGGCGTGGCGCACTCCGGCGGCACGAGGGTGGCGGTGAGCACCGAGGACGGCCGGATCACCGCGTTGACCGCGACCGGACCGGACGGCGACCTCGCCCGTGTCGCCTACCGCTACGTGAGCGGCAACCTCGCCGAGGTCGTCGACGCCTCCGGCGGCACCACGAGGTTCCGGTACGGCTCGAACGACCGGATCGTGCGCTGGGACGACAGCAACGGCATGTGGTACGAGTACTTCTACGACGACCGGAACCGCTGCGTGCGCACCCGTGGCGCCGAGGGACTCCTGAGCTACCGCCTGGAGTACGGCAACCGCCGCACCACGGTCACCGACTCGGTCGGCCGCACCACCACCTACGACGTCAACGCGGCCTTCCAGGTCGTGCGCGAGACCAACGCCGACGGCGCTGTCGTCGAGTCGACGTGGGACCGCTACGACCGGCTGCTCACCCGCACCGACCCGCTGGGCAACGTCACCCGCTACGAGTACGACGCCGACGGTCACCTCGTGCTCGTCACGGGGCCGAACGGCGAGCGGAGCAGCGCGGAGTACCTGGAGTCCGGCCTGCCCGGCCGCTACGTGCTGGCAGACGGCGGCCAGTGGCTCTACGAGTACGACGAGGACGGCCGGGTGGTCGCGGAGACCGACCCGGCGGGCGCGCGCACGACGTACTCCTACGACGGGTACGTGACGACGACCGTGGACCCGCTGGGGCGGCGGACGAGCACCGAGCACGACGCGGCCGGGCTGCCGGTGCGGGTGGTCGACGCGCTCGGCGGGGAGACGCTGGTGGGCTACGACGCGCTCGGCAGGCCGACCGTGGTGACCGAGGCCACCGGCGAGACGACCCGGATCACCTGGAACGGCAGTGGAAAGCCCGCCGAGGTCGTATGGCCGAACGGTGCGCGCGAGGAGTTCTCGTACGACGGCGAGGGGAACCTCGTCCGCGCGGTGTCGGCGCGGGGTGCGGTGACGAGCGCGACCTACGGTCACTTCGACGTGCCGCTGAGCGTCGAGACGCCGACCGACGGGCGGATCGAGTACCGCTACGACACCGAGTCGCGGATGACCGGCGTGACGAACGCGCTGGGGCTGGAGTGGCTCTACCAGTACGGCACGTCCGGCGCGGTGGAGCGCGAGGTCGACTTCGACGGCCGGGAGCAGCGGTTCGTCTCCGACGCCGCGGGCCGCGTGGTCGAGCTGCACAACGCGTCCGGGCAGAGCGCGCACATCGAGTGGGACGCGCACGGCAGGCCGGTCTCGCGACGCACGGACGAGGGCGTGACGACGTTCGAGCACGACGCCATGGGCCGCGTCCTCCGGGCCACGTGGCCGGGCGGAGAGCTGTCTCGGACCTACGACGAACTGGGGCGGGTGCTGACCGAGACGGTGAACGGCCGCACGCTGACCAACTCCTACGACGCGGCTGGCCGCAGGACCGGTCGGTCCACGCCGTCCGGGGCCGAGAGCGCGTGGCACTACGGCTTCGGCGAGCAGCCGGAGGCGGTGGAGTTCGCCGGGCGCACCGCCCGGCTGGCGCACGACGCGCTGGGGCAGGAGACGCGGCGGACGGTCGGTTCCGTTGAGCTGGACCAGGAATGGGCGTCGGGTCGCTTGCGCGCGCAGCGCGTCAACGGGGCCGCGCGGGGGTACGAGTACCGCGAGGACGGCGTGCTGGTCGGGATCGCGGACTCCGTGCGCGGCGACCGCGAGTACGAGGTGGACGGTGCCGGGCGGGTCACGGCGGTGCGCGGTGACGTCGACGAGCGCTACTCCTACGACGAGGCCGGGTTGCTGACCGGGTCCGCGCTGGGCACGCACGTCTACGACGGCATGGACGTCCGGCAGGTCGGCGAGATCCGGTACGACCACGACGCCGACGGCCGGGTCGTGCGGCGGTCCGAGGGCGGTCGCGTCTGGCGGTTCCGCTGGGACGTGCTCGACCAGCTGACCGCGGTCGTCACGCCCGAGGGGGAGCACTGGCGCTACCTCTACGACCCGTTCGGCCGCCGGATCGCCAAGCACCGCGTGACGCCGGACGGCGTCGAGGTGCTCGACCGGGTCGAGTTCACCTGGGACGCCTCGGACCTGGTCGAACAGCGCCGCGGTGACGCCGTGACCGCGTGGGACGGGCACCACCAGGTCGAGCGCTCCGGCGACCAGCCGTGGTCCGCCGCGCGGTTCCGGGTCGTGGTGACCGACTTCGTCGGCACGCCGACGGAACTGGTCGAGGAGGACGGCACGGTGTCGTGGCGCGCCGAGCAGAGCCTGTGGGGTCTGGGGCCCGCCGGTGACACCCCGCTGCGCTTCCCCGGCCAGTACCACGACGAGGAGACCGGTCTGCACTACAACCGGTACCGCTACTACGATCCCGTGTCCGGCCGGTACGTGACGAAGGACCCGTTGGGCCTCGAACCCGCCGCGGACCCGCGCTCGTACGTGCTGAACCCGACGGGCTGGGTGGACCCGCTCGGTCTCGCGCCGTGCCCGGTCGCCGAGTTCAACAAGATCCACAACTCGCCCGAGGGCCCGTCGCTGATCTTCCGAGGCCCGGACCACAACCGGAAGTTCGACTTCCTCGGCAACAGCAAGTTCGCCGACAAGGTGCGGGACAAGATCCCGGCGCTCGGGCCGGGCGCCAACAAGCTCGACAAGCAGGCGTTCGACGGCATCAGCGGGCCGCACGTGCCGCCCGCGCGCAACGGCAAGGTCGTGTTCAACGAGGACGGGGCCACGCTGTCGGAGTTCAACAACGGCAACAGCCTGCTCACGATGAACGCCCGCGACCTCGCCCGCCGGGAGGGGCTCGACTTCAAGGGCAGCGCGGACGCGTTGGAGGCGCTGGGCCGCAGGGACCCGAAGACCAGGAAGTTCTTCGAGGCCCAGGATGTGAGGGACCGGCACGTCGCGAACCAGTCGGTCGAGCGCAACGCCGCCTTCGACCCGAACAAGCTCGACACCGGCGCCGTGGACAACGTCCTCGGCAGCACCAACGGCCGCATCGGCAACGTGAACGGGCTGCTCGGCCGGTTCGACGGGGTCGCGATCGGCGGCAGCCACGGGGCGGACAACCCGGTGTTCGACGTGCTGAAGAACAACATGGGGCAGCTGAAGGCCAACGGCGTCAACAAGGTCTTCATGGAGAGCCTGCGCAACGACGCCCACGGCGCGATGGTGAAGGACTTCCTGAAGACCGGGAACATGGACCCGAAGCTGGACCGGTTCCTCAAGCTGAACCCGAACAACCAGGAGGTGCGGCAGGTGCTGAACGAGGCGCGCACGCACGGCGTCGACGTGATCGGCATCGGCGGCAACCCCGCTCGCCGCGGTCCCGCTCCCGGTGACGACGGGCTCTTCCAGCGGCACGCCATGCTGAACTCGCTCGGCGCGGAGTCGGTGGAGTTCCACCAGCGGATGAACCCCGGCAAGTTCGTGATGGAGCTGGGCGGCAAGCACCTGGCGACGGTCGAGCGGACCGGTCCGCCGGTGAACGTCGGCGGCGTGAACCTGCCGAACAAGTCGACCGGGATCGGCGACCTGGTGGGGGTGCCGAGCCTGCTCGACGCCCCCGGCGGGTTCCGCAGGGTCGGCCCGCTGGACAGCATCCTCTGAGTGCGGTGGATCACACGGATCCGCTCCCGCTGAACCACCGGGGGAGCGGGTCCGTGTTCAGGGGGAACCACATCGGGAACGAGGCCTCAACTTGTCCACTTCGAAGTCGCTCCGCCTGGCACTCATGGTGCTCGCCGCCCTGCTCGTGGCCGCCCCGGCGCCCGCGCTGGCGCAGCCGGACGAACCAGTGCTGTACTACGACGTCCCGGCGGGCGGGTCGGTGACGCTGCTGGACATCGCGCGCACCACGCTGGGCAGCGCGCAGCGCTGGGTGGACATCGCCGCGATCAACCCCGACCTGGTGCGCGCGGACGGCAAGCCGGTGTCCGCGAACGACCGGCTGCCCGCGAACGCGGTGATCCTGCTGCCGCGCGGCGCCCGCTCCGACGACCCGGCGGTGGAGACGCGGTCCAAGGCCCCGAGCAGTCCTCCCATCACCGCCGTGGATCCGCCGGAGACGACCGTCCTCGGGATGCCCGTGGTCGTCGCGAGTTCGGTGGGCGGCGGCGCGCTGCTGCTCGTCGCCGGTGGCGCCACCTGGTTCCTGGTGGCGCGCAAGCGCCGCAAGCCGAAGTCCGTCGTCGCGCCCGTGTCGGCGTCGGACCCCAAGCCCCGGCTCCTGCTCGACCGCGCGTTGCGGCACCTCGTGGTCAGCGGTACCCCGCTGCCGCAGATCTACGGCGCCGTCGTGGGGCCCGACCGGGTGTCGCTGCGCCTGACCCCGCCGCAACCGCAGGTGGCGCACCCGTGGCGGACCCGCGAGGAGGGGGCCGTGTGGGAGGCCCCGACGTGGCAGCTCGACCCGACCACGCCGAACGTGCCGCCGCCGTTCCCGCTGCTGGTGTCCGTGGGCACGATCGGTGGCGAGTGGACGGCGGTGAACCTCGGCCGCGCACCCGGCCTGGTCGCGTTCACCGGGGAGGCGGACGACGCCGTGAAGGCCGCGGGCGTCCTGCTGGAACAGGTCGCGGTCGACCCCGGCGTGGTGATCACCGTGATCGGCAGGCTGCCCAAGACCCGGATCGCCCCCGGCCGCGTGCGGGTGGCGCAGTCGGTGGGTGAGCTGCTCGGCGGCGGCCGGCAGGAGCGAAACCCCGACGTGACCGGGATGCTGGACCGCGGCAGGCTGCCGGGGCGGAACCAGCCCGCTCGACTCCTCGTGCTCGTCAACGGTCCCGTGCCGGTCGCGGACCTGGAACGCCTCGCCGCGCTGGCGTCCTCACCGGACCCGACGAGCGCGGTGCTCGTGATCGGGGACGTGCCCACGGCGGCGTGGCGGTTCGGCGTCGCCCCGGACGGGGCGCTGGACGTCGGCGTGCTGGGTCTTGAACTGGACTCGGCGGCCACGAGCGAGGTCTGACCTGGACGCTTCCGGCGGGCGTCGGCGATGCTGTGGGCGTGGAGTACGTGTCCGGAGTGCCGCGACCGCCGCTGGACGGGCTGATCGACGACCTCTACTACCTGGAGGGCGCGCCGCCGTACCCCCGGCTGACGCTGCCGCCGATGCCGGGGGCGCTGCTCATCGTCAACCTCGGGGAGCCGTTCCGCATCCGCGCCGTCACCGACATCTCGACGGGGGAGTACGCCGACGGCTGCGTGATCAGCACACCCACCCGTGCGTTCGAGTTCGGCTATCCACAGTGGACCCGGTCCGTCGGCGCGCACGTGAAGCCGTGGGGGCTGGCGCCGTTCCTGCCGATGCCCGCGGCCGAGCTGCGCGACCGGCCGGTGGCGGTGGAGCAGGTGTGGGGCAGGGCCGCCGTCGCGTCGTTGCGGGACCGGCTGTCCTCGGCGTCCGGACCGCGCGAGATGCTGGCGCTGTTCGAGGAGGAACTGCTGCGGCGGCTGCGCGAGACCGCGGGCCTGGGCCTGGTGCGCCACACGAGCGGTGTCATCGCGGCGACCGGTGGCACGGTGGGGATCGGCGACCTGAGCGTGGCGGCCGGGGTCAGCGGGACGCACCTGGCCCGGCGGTTCAAGGACCTCGTCGGCGTCACGCCGAAACGACTGGCCCGCACCTACCGCTTCGCCGCCACCGTGTTCTCGATCGACCCCGCCGGACCGGTCGACTGGAGCGACCTCGCCGGCGGCGCGGGCTACTTCGACCAGGCCCACTTCGGCCACGAGTTCCGGTCGTTCACCGGGCTCACACCGACGAAGTACGTCGAAGTCCGACGGCGCTTCCTGCGTGAGCACCCCGGCCACGTGCTGGACGGCTGGCCGCTGCCCGTCGATTGATTTTCTACAAGAGCGTCGGCCAACGACCGGCTAATTTGGGGCACCCCAAGCAGAGGAGAGCCCGTGGGCACGGTGGTCATGTACAGCTCGGTGTCGGTGGACGGCTACATCGCGGACGAGACCGACCAGCCCGGACCGCTGTTCGACTGGTTGACCAACGGCGACGTCCCGTTGGACGAGAGCGGCGCTCTGACGGTGTCCCAGGCGTCCTACGACCACACCCGGCCGTACTGGGACCGGATCGGGGTGACGATCGTCGGCCGCCACGTCTTCGACCTCACCGACGGCTGGGACGGCAAGCCGCCGGGCGGCATCGACCACGTGGTCGTCGTGACCCACCGCCCGGCACCCGACGGCTGGAACTCCGAGGCGCCGTTCCACTTCGTCGACGGCGTTGAGGCGGCCGTGGCCAAGGCACAGGAACTCGCGGGCGACCGCGTGGTCGAGGTGGCCGCGGGCGACGTCGGCGGCCAGGTGTTGGCGGCGGGTCTGGTCGACGAGGTGCGCATGGACGTCGTGCCCGTGGTGTTCGGGTCGGGCAAGCGCTACTTCGGGTCGGTCGACGCGCAACACCTGTTGGAGGGGCCTGACACGGTGGTCCAGGGGAACCGGGTGCTCCACCTGAGCTACCGGGTGCGCCGGTGACCGAACGGTGAGCTAACCGCTGTCGGCGTCGACCGACGCGATCGTCCTGGTCGCTTTGTGATTCATACCTCTCGGTACGGAACCGGTCGCCCTGGTTCTATACCGTTAGGTACGTAATCCGAGCGAGGGGTTGAAGCCGTGAGTGACGTTGTGCGCATGTACCGCCAGGGCGAGGCGGAGGTCTTGAAGCTCGAGAGCGAGGACGTGGGTGAGCCGGGACCTGGGCAGGTTCGGCTTCGGCAGGAGGCCGTCGGGCTGAACTTCGTGGACACATACTTCCGGAACGGGACGTTTCCGGTTCGGCCTCTGCCCGCGGTGATCGGGGTCGAGGCGGTGGGGACGGTGGACGCGGTCGGGCCGGGTGTCACCCAGTTCTCGATTGGTCAGCGGGTTGGGTACTACTTCTCGCCCGGTGCTTACCGGGCGGTTCGGCTGGTCGCGGAGGCGCAGCTCGTTCCCGTGCCCGACGACGTTCCGGCCGACGTCGCCGCGTCCGTGCTGGCGAAGGGGCTCACGGCGTGGGGGCGGGTGCGGCGTGTTCACCCCGTCGGGCGGGGGACCCTGGCCGTGGTCACCGGGGCCACGGGTGGTGTCGGGTCGTTGCTGGCCTCCTGGGCGTCGGACCTCGGGGCGAAGGTCATCGCCGTGGTGTCCCGTCCCGAGCAGGTCGCGACGCTCAACGCGCTGGGGCTGGGGCACGTCGCCGTGGCGGGCACGGGTGACCTGGCGCGGTTGGTGGCGCGGGAGGGTCGGCCGGTGGACGTCGTGTTCGACCAGGTCGGGCAGGCGGTCTTCGACGACGTCGCCGGTGTGGTGACCAAGGGGAGCACGCTCGACCTGGTGGGGAGCGCGTCCGGGGAGATCGACCCTTCCCGGCTCGCGGGTGTGCGCGTCACCCGATCCTCGACGGGGGAGCACCTGGCCGGTCGCGAGGTGCTGCTCGGTGCCGCCGAGGAGGTGTTCGGCGCGCTGCGCAACGGGGTGTTCGGCGTGCGCGAGGTGCGCGGCTATCCGCTCGCGGACGTGGTGCGGGCCCATCGGGACGTCGAGTCTCGGTCCGCGGGCCCGGCTCCGGTGCTCATCCCCTGAACACCCCCTGGATCGCGAGGTCGACCACGCGGTGCAGCTTCTCGGCCGGGACGCCGTCGTTGGCCCGGACCGCGATCCCCTCGCTGACGCCCGCCACCAGCAGCGCCAGCGTCTCCGGGTCGGAGGTCATCGTCGGATCGCCTTCGGTCGCGGCGCGCTCGAACCGCTCGCGGATGAAGTCGAGGGCGTTGGCGCGCTGCTGGGCGACGTAGTCGCGCACCGGCCGGTTCTCCGGCGAGCACTTGCCGACGCCCTGGACGACGAGGCAGCCGTGCGGGTGCCGGTCGCTCGTGACCACGTCGACGGTGCGGTGCAGGAAGGTCGCGGCGGCCTCGTGCGCGGTGGGCAGCTCGAAGGCCTCCATCTCCCACGCGGGGCCGGTGGCGATGTACCGCTGCACCGCCTTCTCGAACAACTGGCGCTTGTCGCCGAACGCGGCGTACATCGAGGGCTTGTTGATGCCCATGGCCTCGGTCAGCTGCACCAGTGACGAGCCCTCGTAGCCGTGTTCCCAGAACACGTCGACCGCGCGGTCGAGTGCGGTGTCGACGTCGAATTCGCGTGGCCTCGGCATAGCCCCAATTGTACCTCGCGGTATGGAACGTGCCATGATTGTTCAGTACCGGTCGGTACGAAACTGAGGAAGGCAGCACCATGGGAACGTTCGACAACAAGGTCGTCCTGGTCACCGGCGGTTCACGCGGCATCGGCGCCGCCATCGCGCTCCGACTCGCCCGTGAGGGCGCCGACGTCGCCATCACCTACACCTCGGCCGAGGACGCGGCGAACACCGTCGCGAAGGAGATCGCCGGTCTCGGGCGCCGGGCACTGGTCGTGCGGGCGGACCAGGCCGACCCGGCGGCGGTCGACGCCGCCGTCCGCCAGGTCGTCGACGAGCTGGGCGGGCTCGACGTCCTGGTGAACAGCGCGGGCGTCACCCACACCGGCCCGGTCGGGCCCGACGGCCTCGACCTGGAGACGTCCGACCGGCAGATCGACGTCAACTACCGGGGCGTGCGCAACGCGGTCCGCTCGGCCTCGGCCGTCATGGCGGACCACGGGCGGATCATCAACATCTCGACGTCCACGGCCACCGGCTCGATCATGTTCTCCGGGTTCGCGGAGTACTCGGCGACCAAGGCGGCCGTCACCGTCTACTCCAAGGGCGCCGCCCGCGACCTGGGGGCGCGGGGGATCACCGTCAACGTGGTCCAGCCAGGCCCGATCACCACCGACATGAACCCCGACGAGGGCGACCTCGCCGACCTGCTCAAGGCCCGCGGCGCACTCGGCCGCTACGGCACGACCGAGGAGGTCGCCGCGCTGGTGGCGTTCCTGGCCGGTCCGGAGGCCGGCTACATCACCGGCACGACCTTCAACATCGACGGCGGACTCGCGGCGTGACCGCGGGCCCTCGTCCCACGTCGGACGAGGCCCGAGGTCGGCGATCCCACCCACCTCACGGAGGAAGCACCACCATGCGCGCGACCATCCTGTACGGCGCGGGCGACGTCCGCGTCGAGAACGTCCCGGACTCCGTCGTCGAACTGCCCACCGACGCCCTCGTGCGGGTCACCGCCTCCTGCGTCTGCGGGACCGACCTGCACCCCTTCGGCTCGATGAGGCCCGAGGACGGTCCCGTCCGGATGGGCCACGAGTTCATCGGCGTCGTCGAGGACACCGGGTCGGAGGTGGTCACGGTCAAGCGCGGCGACCTCGTCGTCGTCCCGTTCGCCATCTCCGACAACACCTGCGAGTTCTGCCGGGAAGGCCTCCACTCCTCCTGCGCCCACCCGCAGGCGGGCTTCTGGGACGCCCAAGCGGTGGAGGGCGGCCAGTCCGAGGCGGTCCGCGTGCCCCTCGCCGACGGCACCCTCGTGAAGCTCCCCGTCGCGGCGGACTCCGCGCTCATCCCGTCCCTGCTGACGCTCTCGGACGTCTTCGGCACCGGCTACCACGCGGCCGTGGCGGGAGGCGTGACCGAGCGCACCCGCGTCACCGTGATCGGCGACGGCGCGGTCGGCCTGCTCGCCGTCCTGTCGGCCAAGAGGCTCGGCGCGGAGCAGATCGTCCTCATGGGACGTCACCGGGCCCGCACCGACCTCGGTCGCGAGTTCGGCGCCACCGACGTCGTGGCCGCCCGTGGTGCCGAAGGCGTCGAGGCCGTTCGCGAGCTGACGGGAGGGCACGGCACCCACGTCGTGGTGGACGCGGTCGGCCATCGGCTCGCCTACGAGCAGGCCCTCGGCGTCGTCCGGCGCGGCGGCGTCATCAGCCGCGTCGGCGTCCCGCAGTACGAGGAGGCCCCGATCGGCTTCGGCAGCCTCTTCCGCCACAACCTCCGCCTGGCGGGCGGTCCCGCCCCGACCCGCGCCTACATCGAGGAGCTGATGCCCGACATCCTCGACGGCGTCGTCGAGCCGGGGAAGGTCTTCGACACCACCACCGACTTCGACGGCGTTCCGGCCGCGTACCAGGCCATGGCCGACCGCACGAGCCTGAAGGTCCTCATCAAGCCGTGACCGGTTGTCGGGTCGAGTCCACCAGCGCCGTCACGGCCGGGTGCTCCTCGCGGTCCGCGGGGCCGGTGAGGACGAGGTTGCGGGCCACGCGGCCGGTCAGCGGCACCAGCACCAGGTCGGACGGCAGCATCGACGCGACCAGTCCGGGCACGATCGACACGCCGACGCCCGCGCGGACCATGGCGAGCAGGGTGCCCAGTTCGCGCACGCGGTGACGTGGGGTGAACGGGTGGCCCGCGTGGGCCTGGCGGACGTACTTCTCGCAGCAGCCGCAGGACAGCAGGAACGGGTCGTCGGCCAGCTCGGTCACGTCGACCCGTGGTTGGGCGGCGAGCGGGTGGTCGGTGCGGAGCAGGGCGTGGAAGGCGTCCTCGCGGATCGGGGAGCCCGTGCCCGGTGGCGGGTCGACCAGGACGGCGAGGTCGACCGTTCCGCCCGCCAGCCACTCGGCGACCTCGTCGTCCTCGCCCTCGAACACCCGGACCCGCACGTTCGGGAACTCCGCCTGCCACCGGGCCAGCAGGTCCGGCAGCAGGCCCTGGCACACGCTCGGCGGCGCGCCGAGGCGGACGGTGCCCCGCACGCCGCCGTGCCTGCGTTCGGCCAGGTCGGTGATCGCCGCGGCCGAGGCCACGGTGGCGCGGGCGTGTGCCAGGACCTCCTCGCCGAACGCGGTGGGCGCGGTCCGGCCACGCCGGGACAGCACGGCGTGGCCGAGCGTGCGTTCGAGCGCGGCGACGGCGTGCGAGACGGCGGACTGGGTGAGGCCGAGGGCGTCGGCGGCGGCGCCGAACCCGCCTTCGTCGACCACGGCGAGGAAGGCGCGCAGCTGGGCGAGGTTCAGGGTCATGAGCGCCTCTCATGTCGGACTTGTGAGTACTTGTTGGACTCATGATGCCCGTCGGGGTGATGCTCACGCCGTGAGGTCGACTGGGAAGTTCGTGCTGCTGTCCGCGATCTGGGGCGGCAGCTTCGCGCTGATCAAGGTGGCGGTGGACGCGGGCGTGCCGCCGGTGCAGGTCGCGCTGGCCCGGTGCCTGTTCGGGGCGCTGGCGCTGTGGGTCATCTGCTTCGCGCAGCGCGCGACCGTGCCGCGCGACCCGCGCACGTGGGGGCACGCGGCGGTGGTCGCGGTGCTGCTCAACTCGGTGCCGTTCACGCTGCTGGCGTTCGGCGAGTCCAAGGTGGACTCGGTGCTGGCCGGCGTGCTGAACGCGACGACGCCGTTGACGACGCTGGCGTTCGCACTGCTGGTCGTGCCGGGGGAGCGGGTGACGCGCACGCGGCTGGCGGGGCTGCTGCTCGGGTTCGCCGGGGTGCTGGTGCTGCTGGGGGTGTGGCGCGGGCTGGACGGCGACGTGCTGGCGGGCGGGCTGGCCTGCCTGGGCGCCACCACGTGCTACGGCGCGGGGTTCGCCTACACGCGGCGGTTCTTCTCCGGCGGGGCGCACCGGGCGAGCGCGCTGTCCGCCGTGCAGATCACCTGCGCCACCGTCCAACTGGGACTCCTCGCCCCGGTCCTCTCCGGACCGCCGGTGTGGCCCGGCGCGGGGGCGCTGGTGGCGTTGCTGGTGCTGGGCGCGGCGGGCACGGGGTACGCGTACGTGCTCAACCTCGAGCTGATCCGGGAGGCGGGGCCCACGGTCGCGGCCACGGTCACCTACGTGACGCCGCTGTGGTCGACCGCGCTGGGTGTGCTGCTGCTGGCCGAACCCGTGGGGTGGAACACCTTCGCGGGCGGGGCGGTGGTGATCGGCGGAATCCTGCTCACCCGACGAGGTCAGGGCGCGACGACCGGGAGGCCGGTGCCCGAACTCCCGGTCGCCCGTGGTCAGGCGGGCTGCAACGACGCCGGGTAGAGCCAGTTGCCGGGCGTGTCCCGCGCCGGGTTGGTGTAGTAGTCCTTCACGGCCACGACGTACTCCTGCACGCTGATCGCGCCGTCGCCGTCGGTGTCGAGGTGCGTGAACGCCAGCCCGCACTCGGCCTCGCTCAACCCGCGCGCCCTCAACAGCACCGAGAACTCGGACGCGTCGACCCGCCCGTCCCCGTTCGTGTCCGCGATGTCCAGCAACGACTTCGCGATCTCGGGGAACACCAGGTCGAACGCCCCGCCGTCGACGAACGCCTCGGTCATCGCCCGCTGGTACTCCCGCGGCGAGATCCGACCGTCCCGATCGGCGTCGCAGTGCTCCACCAGGACGTCCCAGAACCCGTCGTACGCCTCGACCAGTTCCCGCCCGCGCTCGGAGGAGGCGGGCTCACCGAACGCCTGGAGCAGCCGTTCGGCCAGCGCGTAGAAGTCGGCGAGCTCGATGAGGCCGTTGCCGTTGACGTCGTAGTGGGCGAACGTCGTGTCGATCCTGTCCTGTAGCACCTGCGTCATGGACAGGCACTGTGGTTCGCCCCGCTGCCCCGCGCAACCCGCGTAGCCCACTCAGGTGGTGTTGTTCAGCCGGTTCAGCCATCGCGCCGAGCCGTCGGGCGAACCGCCTGCCCGCGGCCGTCGAGCATCCGTGGTTCCCTGGCCGCCAGTTCCGCCAGCAGCACCAGCGCCGCCGCGGACGACGATCCCGGAACGGCGTTGAACACCACCAGCCGCTGCCCGTCGTCGTCCGGCAGGGTCAGCAGCTCGTCGGACAGGGTGAGGTCGCCGACGACCGGGTGGTGGAACGTCCGGTCGTGGAAGGCGCAGCGCCGCACGGGGTGCGCCGCCCACAGCGCGCGGAACTCGGGGCTCTGCACCGACAGCTCGCCCACGAGTTCGGCGATCCTGGCGTCGTCGGGACGCGCGCCCGCAGTGAGCCGGAGGTCCGCCACGGTGTTCTTCGCCTTCTCCGGCCAGTCGGCGAACAGCTCGCGCGTGTTCGGGTCGAGGAAGAACAGCCTGGTCCAGTTGGGACGGTCGGCGCGGTGCGGCGCGTCGAAGGGCAGGTGCCCCGCGAGCAGGGCGTGTCCGAGCCGGTTCCACGTCAGCACGTCGCCGAACCGCCCGAGGACGATCGCGGGCACGCCTCCGAGGGCGTCGACCAGGAGCCGCACGCTCTCGCGCAGGCGTTCGGGCCTGGCCCGCGCGGGAGCCGTCCGCACGGTGCGGGTCAGGCTGCGGAGGTGGGTCCGCTCGTCCGGCGCCAGCCGCAGGGCGGCGGCGAGCGAGTCCAGCACCGAATCGGACACGGTGGAGCGGTGCCCCTGCTCCAGCCTCGTGTAGTAGCCGACGCTGATCCCGGCCAGCTGGGCCAGTTCCTCGCGCCGCAGCCCGGTGACCCGCCTGCGGTCGTACGCGGGCACCCCGACGTCCTCGGGCTTGGTCCGCGCCCGCCTGGACCGGAGGAACTCGCCGAGTTCCGATCGCTGAGCCATGCCCCCAGCATGCCCGTGCCCGCGCGGCCCTGCCTGCCTCTGGCAGGTGTACCTCCGGCCGGGGCTGGGGAGCGGCCGGTCGTGCTGCGAGGGTGGTGGTCGACGATCGTGGGGGAGTGGGAAGTGCGTGACGTGATGCGGGCCGTCGTGGCCAAGCGGTACGGCGGGCCGGAGGTCCTGGAACTGGCGGACGTCCCCTGGCCCCGGCGTCTGCCGGGCGAGGCGCTCATCCGGGTGCTCGCCGCGGGGACCAACCCGGTCGACGCGGAGTGCCGTGCGGGCAACGCGAAAGCCTGGTTCGACGACGGCCCGTACGTGTGGGGCTGGGACGTGTCCGGCGTCGTGGTGGAGGTGGGCGAGGACTCGAGCGGCCTGCGGCCGGGCGACGAGGTCTTCGGGATGCCGAGGTTCCCCGCGCTCGCGGGCGGGTACGCCGAGTACGTCACCTCCCCGGTCGGCCAGGTGGCGGTGAAACCGCGAGGTGTGGACCACGTCTCCGCCGCCGCGCTCCCGCTGTGCGGGCTCACCGCCGCGCAGACGCTCGACCGGCTCGACGTCGGACGGGGCGACCGCGTGCTGGTCAACGGCGCGGCGGGCGGTGTCGGGCACCTCGCGGTGCAGTTGGCGGCCGCTCGGGGCGCGCGGGTGATCGCGGTGGCGCGGCGGGTGAACCACGACTTCCTGCTCGGGATCGGCGCGGCCGAGGTGCTGGACTACACGACCGACGACGTCGTGGCGTCGATCGGCCCGGTCGACGCCGTGGTCGACTGCGTCGGCCGGGACGAGTTGATCGTCTTGGTGCGGCCGGGGGGCGTGTTCGCCAGGGTGCCGGACGCCGCGGGAGGCGCGACCTCCCTGGAGGACGTGGCCGCCAGGCGCGGCGTGCGCGTCGTCCGCCACGTCGTCGAACCGGACGGCGTCGGGCTGTCCCGGCTCGCCCGCCACGTCGACGACGGGGAGCTGACGGTCGACGTGGGAGAGGCGTTGCCCTTGGGCAGCGCGGTGGAGGCCCACGAACGGCTGGATCGGGGGATCAGCCGGGGCAAGGTCGTGCTCACGGTGGTGTGAGAGTTCGACCCGTCGGAGAGGAGAAGCGGTGCGAGTAGTGGTGATCGGTGCGTCGGGCACGATCGGCGGCGCGGTGGCGGCGGCGTTGGAACCGCGGCACGAGGTCGTGCGCGCGTCCCGTAGCGCTGCCGTCGTGGTGGACGTCGGGGACCCCGCGTCGATCGACCGGATGTTCGCCCTCGTCGGGGAGGTGGACGCCGTGGTGTGCGCCGCGGCGCACGCGCGCCCGGCCGCGCTGACCGACGTGCGCTTCGCGGAAGCGCTGCGGGACAAGCTGATCGGTCAGGCGACCCTGGTGTCGCGGTCGATCGCGCACCTGCGTGACGGCGGCTCGGTCACGGTGACCGCGGGCACCTTCACCCGACCCTCGCCGGGCAACGCCGTCGGCGTGCTGGTGAACGAGGGCCTCCAGTGGTTCGTCCGCGCGGCCGCGGCGGACCTGCCCAGGGGAATCCGCGTCAACATGGTCAGTCCGGGATGGGTGCGGGAGACCCTGGTGGCGATGGGGTCCGCCGACCTGTCCGGCACGCCCGCGCGGGACGTGGCGCGCTCCTACGTCGAGTGCGTCGAAGGCACGTTCACCGGCCGGAACCTCGTTCCGGCCGGTGCGGCCCCGTCGGTGACCTACGGCGTGGGGCCGGAGTCCGGCACACCCTCGTAGTCGGGCAGGTCGACGCCGTTGATCGCGCGACCGACCAACTCCATGAACCAGTCGCCCGTGAAGTCGGGGAGCGGTTCGGCGTCCGGGGTCGGGAGGTCGCGGGTGCGGGCGTTGAGCCTGCCGATCTCCTGGTTGGCCTCGACGAACGAGCGCATCCGCTCCTCGTAGCGGGCGAAGCCGACCTCGGGGTTCCACTCGGCGGCGGCCAGTTCGCCTGCCAGGACGTACGCGCCGACCAGCGCCAGGCCGGTGCCCTGGCCGGACATCGGCGACGAGCTGAACGCCGCGTCCCCGAGCAGCCCCACGCGTCCGGTGGACCAGCGGTCCATCACCACTTGGGCGACCTGGTCGAGGTAGAAGTCCGGGGTGTCGTCCAGGTGCGCGAGGATCTCCGGGGTCAGCCAGCCCAGGCCGTCCATCCGCTTGCGCAGCAGGTCCTTCTGCGCCTCGATGTCGCGGTAGTCGACGTCGAAGTCGGGCGCGGCGAAGTAGAACATCGCCATCGCGCGGGTGGCGTCCTGGATCGGCCGCAGGAGGGCCGAGCGGCCGGTCTCCTGGTGCTCCAGCAGCCAGCGGTCCAAGCCGAACTCGTTGGGCACGCTGTAGAAGGCCAGCACGTGCCCGAGGTGGCGCAGGAACCGCTCGTGCGGCCCGAAGACCATCGCCCGCAGCGCCGAGTGCAGCCCGTCCGCCCCGATCACCAGGTCGAAGCGCCGCCGGCCCCCGCCCGCGAAGACCACGTCCACGCCGTCCGCGTCCTGCGCCAGCTCGGCGATCCGGTCGCCGAACAGGTACTCGACGCCGTCACGGGTGTCGTCGTGGAGCACGCGGGACAGGTCCCCGCGCAGGATCTCGATGTCCGCGATGAACCCGTCGCCACCGTCGTCGTCGGCGCGGAACGTCTCCAGCACGGTCCCGTCCGCGTCCACGGTGTGCGCGCCCGCGGTGTCGGTGCACGCCGCCCGCACCGCCGCGTCCAGCCCCATGCGCGCGATGACCTCCTTGGCCACGCCGCGCGCGTCCACCGCCTGCCCGCCGGGACGCAACTCGGGCGCCCGCTCCACCACGGTCACCTCGGCCCCGCGCCGACGCAGCCAGTGGGCCAGCGCGGGCCCCGCGATGCTCGCCCCCGCCACCAACACCCTGATGCCGCTCACCGCGTCCCCCTGTTCACCCGTTCGGACCACGGTCGGATCGTACGGCGCTCCGACCGGCGAACTCGCTCAGGACGCGCGATGAGTCCTGGCCCGGTCCGAGGTCTTCAGACCCGTACACGTTCCGCGGTTGGAGGCAGCTGTGAAGCTCTTGCTCACGTCAGGCGGGGTCACGAACCCGAGCATCCACGCGGCACTCGTGGAGCTCCTCGGCAAGCCGATCTCCGAGTGCCACGCCCTCTGCGTCCCGACGGCCCAGTGGGGTCACCCGCTGTGCGGACCGGCGTCGGTGCGCGGCTTCGTGGCCGCCGAGCCGAGGTGGCAGCACTTCTCCGGCTTGGGCTGGGCGTCGCTCGGCGTCCTCGAACTCACCGCGCTGCCCACCATCGGCGCGCAGCGGTGGGTTCCGTGGGTCCGGGAGGCGGACGTGCTGCTGGTCGACGGCGGCGACGCGACGTACCTGTGCCACTGGATGCGCGAGTCCGGGATGGCGGACCTGCTGCCGTCGCTGCCCGACACGGTCTGGGTGGGCGTGAGCGCGGGGAGCATGGTGCTGACGCCCCGGATCGGCTCGTACTTCGTCGAATGGCCGTCCGCGCCGGACGACCGCACCCTCGGGGTCGTCGACTTCTCGATCTTCCCGCACCTGGACGCCTTCCCCACCAACACCCTCGCCCACGCGGAACGGTGGGCCGCCGACCTCGACGTCCCGGCCTACGCCATCGACGAGCAGACGGCCATCAAGGTCGTCGACGGCTCCGTCGAGGTGATCTCCGAAGGGCGCTGGACGACGTTGCACCCCTAGCCGGTGCCTGGGATCAACGGTCGAGGACTTGCGCGAGGAGCATCGTGGCCGGGCCGAAGCCCGCTCGCTGGTGGAAGCGCACGGAGCGTTCGCTCGGTGACAGGACGACGCGGGCGCAGTCGAGGGCACGTGCGTGCGCGACGGCCGCGTCGAGCAGAGCGGTCCCGATGCCGCGGTTGCGGTGGTCGGCGAGCACGAACGCGTTGCCGAGGTAAGCCCACCGACTGGCTGATCGTCCCGGTTTGGGCATCCGGTCGAACAGGGCGAGGTTCATCATGCCGATGGCCTTGCCGCCGAGTTCGGCGACGAACGCCGCTCGACGTGGCGCCTCTGCCGCGTACCACTGGGCGAAGCACTCCTCGAAGTCGTCGTCACCGAGCGGATGTCCCGCCTGTTCCTCCGACCATTCCCGCCGCAGCGCCGCCAACGCCGCGGTGTCGTGCTCGCCGGCCTCTCGGATCGACACGGTGCGCGAAGACGTCATGGCCCGATCCTCCTGGGACGGGTTCCTCATCGCCACCGTAAATGCCTCGTGCGTCATCACGTCGCTGTCCGGGCCGCTGCACGCCACCTACGAACCCGCGGTGCGACGACGGGACCGGTTCTGGCCAGAGTGTCCTCCCGTCACGTGCCGGTGGTGGGTGCCAGGAGTTCGGTGGTCGCGTCCCACAGGCGCTGTTCCCGATCGCGGTCGTGGGCGACCGGCTGGACCTCGGTCAGCTTGGTCTTCACCACGAACGCGCCGTCACGGAGGTGTGCCCACCGCTCGTCGAGGGCCATCGCGGCCAGCAGCGGGCCCGAGCGTTGCGGCGTCGAGACGCCGGGGAACCGGCCCAACGCACGGCTCATCGCCTGGAATGCCTTGGGAGCGCCGCGACCCAGCGCGGTGCCGGGCATCCAGCCCGGCTCGAACACCGAGACCGTGACGCCCTCGCCTGCGCGACGCTGAAGCTCGTGGGCGTAGTAGAGGATCGCCAGCTTGGCGTTGGAGTAGGCGACGCCGGAAGCGGTCATGCCGGGCGCCTGATCGCCGGTGGCCGGTCGGGCGAGGTCGACCGGGTCGGCCCACTCGGCCGCGGGCACGTGCAGCAGCTTGCGCCAGACGTTGGCGTGGTAGGTGTTCGAGCCGATCAGCACGACCCGCGCGGGGGCGGTGAACGAGCCGCGCAGGTCACCGATCAGCTGGGCGTGGGCGAGGTAGTTGACGGCGAAGGTCAGCTCGTAGCCGTCGGCCGACGCCTGCCGGGTGTCGACCGACATGGCACCCGCGTTGGCGACCAGCGCGCGCAGCGGACGGACCGCGCCCTCCGCGAGCAGCGTGCGCGTGGCGGCAGCGGCGGCGCGGACGTCGGCCAAGCGGGACAGGTCGCAGCCGATCTCGTGGACGCGAGCGCCGAGCGCACGGGCCTCGTCGGCGACCGCGGTCAGGTCGCGGCCCGACCGGCCGACGAGCAGCAGGTCGGGTCGCTGATGCGCAGGGCGGCCTGCCATGGCCAGGACGGCGTGGCGGCCCAGGTTGCGGGTCGGTCCGGTGATGAGGACGGTTCCGGGTTCGGTCATGGCTCCAGCCTGCGGACACGACCCCGTCGCAGCCAGTCGTCCGGTTTTCGTAGGACTGCCAGGACCAGGACAACCGGTGCGGACTCGTCCATAGTGGACCGCGTGGAGACGTGGGAGTTCGGCCGGACGGTGCGCCGCTGGCGCGACCGAGTGGCGCCCGAGGCCGTCGGCGTCCCGGCGGGCCGCCGACGCCGGGCCAGCGGGCTGCGCCGCGAGGAACTGGCCGCGCTCGCCGGGATCTCGGCCGACTACCTGACCCGCCTGGAACAGGGACGCGCGACCGCGCCGTTGACGCAGGTCGTCGAGTCGCTGGCCCGCGCGCTGCGCCTGGCCGACGCCGAACGGGACCTGCTCTACCAGCTGGCCGGGCACGCCGCGCCCGGCCCGGACGTCGTGCCGTCGCGGATCCCCCCGAGCGTGCAGCGGCTGCTCGACCGGCTGTCGCACACCCCGGTCGTGGTCTACGACGCCAGTTGGACGCTCGTGCTGGCCAACGCGCCGTACCACGCGCTCATGGGCGACACGAGCAGCTGGCACGGCCTGGAACGCAACGCCGTCTGGCGCAACGTCACCGGCCTGCCCTCGCGAGTCGTGCACACTCCGCAAGAACAGGCCGATCACGAGGCGCGGCTCGTGGCCGACCTGCGGATGACGGCGTCGCGCTACCCGGCCGACCGCGCACTGCGGCGCTTGGTCGCCGACCTGGCCGCGGGCAGCCCGCGGTTCGCCGAGCTGTGGGACGCCGAGGCCCCACCGCCCCTGGCCGATCCGTCGCGGCGCAAGACCGTCGACCACCCGGCGGTCGGCCTGATCACCCTCGACTGCGACACGCTGCTCGTCGCCCTCGACGACCTGCGCGTCAGCGTCTACACCGCCGAACCCGGCACCGAGGACGCCGACCGCCTGGCCCTCGCCGCCGTCGTCGGCACCCAGTCGCTTCAGCCCTGAACCCGAACGCCCGCCGACGGGGGAGTGGTCTCGGCTGCGAGGAAGGGCGTCAGGAGGTCGAGCAGTTCACGCGGCCGGTCCAGCGGGATGATGTGGCCGCAGTCCGGGATGACGTGCCCGGTGAGGTCGTCGGTGATGGGGCGCAGCTGCCGTTCGAGCGCGGAGCCGACCGGGTGGGAGCCGATCGCCAGCGTGGGCACGGTGAGCCTGGCGTCGTCGAGTTGGCGGGCGGTGGTGGGCAGTGCGCGGTAGTACGAGAAGGCGCAGCGCAGGGCGTCCGGGCCGGTGTAGGCGTCGAGGAACGCGGCGCGGACGTCCGGTGGCACGCCTTGGCCGCGGGTGCCCGCCTTGAGGAACCAGTCGACGTACTGCGCCTCGTGGCCGAGCAGCACGGTTTCGGCGAGGCCGGGGACGGCGTGGAAGCCGAACCACCAGGGCGGACCTGCGGCGAGGAAGTCCTCGGCACCGGGCAGCGAGCCGAGCAGCGCTTCCATGACGACCAGCCGTCGCACGCGGTCGGGGTGGCGCAGGGCGAGCAGGACGGCGACCGGGGTGCCCGCGTCGATGGCGACCACGGCGGCGGTGGGTTCGTCGAGGGCGTCGAGGAGGCCGGCGATGTCGTCGGCCAGGGTGCCCGCGTCGTAGCCGTCCGGGGCGCGGGTGCTGCCGCCGAAGCCGCGGAGGTCCGGGGCGATGACCCGGTGGTGGGCGGACAGCGGACCGATGACCTCGCTCCAGAGCCGCCACGTGTGCGGGAAGCCGTGCAGCAGCACGACCGCGGGCCCGGTGCCCGCCGTGGCGACGGTGAGGTGGACGCCGTTGGTGGCGATCCGGTGCAGCTCCGGCGACGTGGACACAGTGCCTCCTGGTTACCATTGGTTACCACGAAACCGTAGGAAACCGCGGTGGTGGTGCCAAGACGGCACTTCGTCGACAGGTGGTGAGGTCAAGGTGACCACTCGGTCCACGGGCGATCTGTTCGATCCCCGGTGCCCGACGCGGCAACTGCTGGACCGGATCGGCACGAAGTGGACGTCGATGGCGGTCAAGGTGCTCGCCGAGGCCGCACCGGGCGAGGTCCGGTTCGCCGAGCTGCGGCGGCGGATCCCCGGCGTCTCCCAGAAGATGCTGTCGGTGACCCTGCACAGCCTGGTCCGCGACGGCCTGGTCGCCCGTCGGGTCGAACCGACCGTGCCACCACGGGTGCACTACGGCCTCACGGACCTGGGTCTGTCACTGGAAGTCCCGCTGGCGGCGTTGCGGGCCTGGGCCGAGGAGCACATGGCCGAGATCGACCGCTCAAACGCCGATGCGGGGGTTTCCGGGTTCGACGCGTGACGGGGTGAATCGCCCGACAGCTCGTCGATGTGCCTGGTGACGCGGCTAGTCCGGCGACGCGGGCCCACCGTCGACCTGTGCTCCCCGGATCCCCGTCCGTCTGCTGTGGACGGTTGGCGGCGTCGGTGAGTCGGGTGCCGCTCAGGTCACCTTGATGACGACCTTGCCCGCGGCGTGGCCGTTCTCGACGGTGGCGAGGGCGGTCGGGGCGTCGGTGAGCGGATGGATCGCGGTGATCACGGGTGCCAGGACTCCGGTGAGGGCCAGTTGGGCCGAGCGTTCCAGGTTCTCGCGGTCGAGGCGGCGGTCGACGAAACGCCCGCCGAGGTCGGACACCGACGCGTCTCCCACGGAGATGACGGTGCGGGGATCCCTGGCCAGTGGGGCGACCGTCCGCAGCGAGGTGCCCCCGACCAGGTCGACGATCCCGTCGAAGCCGTCCGGGACCAGGGCGCGTGCCGCGGTGGTGACGTCCTCGGCGGTGTAGTCGAGGAACCGCACCCCGACGGCTTCGGCGTGCTCGCGCTTGGCGGCGCTCCCGGTGCCGATCACCCGCAGCCCACGGCTGGCGGCAAGCCGGGCCACGGCGAGGCCGACCCCGCCGCCGACCCCGTTGACCAGGAACGCGGCACCGGTCGGGAGGTCGAGTTGGTCGAGCGCGTCCACCGCGGTCGTCCCGGCCACCGGCAGCGTCGCCGCCACGGTCGTGGACAGGCCCGCCGGGACGCGTGCGGTGTTCGAAGCGGACAGCACCGTCGTCTCGGCGTAGGCGCCGCCACCGGTGAGCGCGAAACCGAAGACCGCGTCACCCACCTCCAGCCCGTCGACGTCCTCGCCCAAGGCCAGAACGGTGCCCGCCGCCTCCATGCCCAGCACGCGGGGGAACGGCCGCCCGCCGTCCAGACCGGGGACCAGGCCCGAGCGCACGAGGTGGTCGAGGGGGTTCACGCCCGCGACCTCGACTCGGATCAGCACCTCGCCACGACCCGGAACGGGATCGGGACGGTCGAAGAACTCCTGCACCTCGGGCCCGCCGTGCTCGCCGAAACCCCACGCCTGCGCCATCTTCCGCCGCCTCCTGGCTGACCGACCCGGTGGTTCCGGGCCCTGCGGCCATCCTCACCCTTCACACCGGTGTCAAAGGCAAGCGGCTGAGGCGCGGGTCACAACGTCAGGCCGACCGCGCCACCGACAGCGTCGCCCGGTGCAGGCTGTTGGCCTTGAACAGCACGTCGAGCGCGTCCCGTTCCTCGACCAGGCGCGCGATGTCGGCGTTGATCCGCTCACGCTCGCGCGTCATCGCCGTGAACGTCTCCTCGGCGACGTCCAGGTCGTCGGGCATGTCGACGCACGGCAGCACGGTCGCGATCACCCGGCTGGACAGGCCCGCGTCGAACAGCTGCCGGATGAGTGCCACGCGCTGGACCTCGGCATCGGAGTAGTGGCGCTGCCCCGCGTCGGAGCGCGAACTGGTCAGCAGCCCCTGCTCCTCGTAGTACCGCAGTGAACGCGGACTCACGCCCGTGCGCTTGGACAGCTCGCCGATCCGCATTCCTCGAGCCTACGTCCGCCAGCGCCGAGTCAGGTGCCAGCAGAGCACGTACAGCGCGAGTGCCAGGCCGGTGCCTTGAACGCCTCCGATCAGCGCCAGGCGCACCCAGTCGTAGGTGCTGGCGTCGCTCACCGGGTCGGTGAGGGCGATGCCCGCGCCCGCGGCCGTCGTGACCGCGATTCCGACGAGCACCCACCGGTGGGTCTTGCCCGGCAGAGTCGGCCAGTGTTGGCCGTGGTCGTATGGGGCGCGGCGGTACCAGCGCCAGGCGAGCACGCCGAGGAGCAGGAGGCCTCCGAGCGAGGACGCGTAGCCGATCACGTTGTACAGGCGGTGCGGGCCCACGACGGAAAGCCTGAGCAGCGGCCACTGCCGTACCGCGGCACCGTAGCTCTGGGTGACGGCGTCCCAGGCGATGTGGGTCGCGGCGCCCGCGATCACCGATCCGAGTGTGGTGACGCGGAGCCGCCACGTGGTGAGTCGGGTTGCCGGATTCGGTGGTGCGACACGGGTGCGCCACCCGTCGGAGGACAGGGCCAGGAGCGGGGCGAGGACGAGGTGGCCCACGACCAGCAGTGCGATGCCGAGCAGGAGGTCGATCCCCACCAGGCCGATGAGCGAGTGGGTGGCGTCCGCGCCGCCGGGCACGGGGAGGTAGTAGGCGATGTCGGGTACCACTGAACCCGCCACGAGTCCGGGGAACCAGAGGAACCTCCGCAACGGGAGCACGGCCGCCGGGTGGGCGAAGGTGAACGGCACGCTGGTGACTCCCGTTGCTGGTCAGGTGATCCATGGCCCACGGGAACGGAACGCGGTCCCCGGAAGTGCTGTGGAATCAGCCTTTTCGGCGAATTCCGGTGAAGCTCCGGCGCGGTCGCGCCGTTCGTGGGATGGTGTGTGCATGAAGCGGATTTTGGGGCATATGTCCATTGTGGCGATCGCCGCGGCCATTGTGGTCGGTGGGGCCTCGGCGGCCGGGGCGGCGGTCCCGTGGGTGTTCATCGGCAGCTATCCCACCGAAGCGCAGTGCCTGGTCGCCGCGGACAACTGGGCCAGCAGCGACGTGCGCACCCGGTGCCAGTACACGCAGGAGGACGGGTGGCACCTCTACGCGTACTCGATCGGCGGATGAGTCCACTGTGGTGGGTCAGGACGACGAGCCCGGTGTGACGAGGCCTGCCTCGTAGGCGAAGACGACGGCGTGCACGCGGTCGCGGAGGTCGAGCTTGTCCAGGATCCGGGAGACGTGGGTCTTGACCGTCGTCTCGCCGATGCGCAGGTCCCTGGCGATCTCGCCGTTCGACCGGCCCCGCGCCAGTCCTTCCAGGACTTCCGACTCGCGTTTCGTGAGCAGGCGCAACGCCTCCGCTCGAGCCGGGTGGGGTTCGGCCTCCGCGCGGAACCGCTCGATCAGCCGGGTGGTCACCGTCGGGCCGAGCAGGGCTTCGCCGGAGGCGATCACGCGGATGGCGGCGAGGATGTCCTCGGGCGGCGCGGTCTTGATCAGGAAGCCCGACGCGCCCGCGCGCAACGCCTCGTGCACGTACTCGTCCAGGTCGAACGTGGTCAGGACGAGCACGCGCACGGGGCTGGACTCGGCGGTCGTGACGCCCGCGCGGGCGAGTTCCCGGACCGCGGCGAGGCCGTCGAGCTTCGGCATGCGGATGTCGACCACGGCCACGTCCGGGCGCAGCCGCAGCGCCAGCGCCACCGCTTCCCGGCCGTCGGCCGCCTCGCCCACCCACTCCAGGTCCGGCTGGCTCTCGACCACCGTGCGCAACGCCCCGCGCATCAGGGGTTGGTCGTCGGCGATCAGGACGCGGATCACGAGCCACCTCCGGGCAGGCGGGCGTGGACCCGGTAGCCGCCACCGGGGCGCGGGCCGGTGGCCAAGGTGCCGGAGAGCAGTGCGACCCGCTCCCGCATGCCCGCCACGCCGTGCCCGCGCCGGGAGCCGACGGACACGACCGCGGGCCCCTCGTTCTCCACGACGATGTCGACCCCGGAACCGGCGGACCGGACGACCACGGAGGTCGACACCAGGCCCGCGTGCTCCAGCACGTTGGTCAACGACTGCTCGACGACGCGGTAGGCGGTCGCGCCCAGCGCTTCCGGCATCGGCGAGTCGACCTCCAGTCGCACCGGCAGTCCCGCGTCGCGGAAGTGCGCCACCAGGTCCTCCAATCCCGGCGTCCGCTCGGCACGCAGCGCGCCGAGCATCTGCCGCATCTCCTCCAGGGCGTGCCTGCTGGTCTCCTCGATGGTCCGCAACGCCCGGCGCGCGCCCTCGGGATCGGCGTCCAGCGTCAACCGCGCCGCTCCGGCCTGCGCGCCGACCACGCTCACGTGGTGGGCGACCACGTCGTGCAGGTCGCGCGCGATCCTGGTGCGCTCGTCCGCCACGGCCCGTGCCGCCACCAGCTCGTGCTCCACCCGCGTGCGCCGCCGCCTGGACCGGACCGAGTCGCCCACCAGCCAGGGGACGCCGATCACGGCGACGCCCGCGACCAGGGCGATCGCGGGGGAGCCCAGGACTCCGGCGAACCCCCACGCCAGCGGGACCGCTCCGGCCACGGCGAGCAGCCACCTCGTGGGCGGACGCCCGTGCGCCGCCAGCGCGTAGGAGGCGAGGTACGTGCTCAAGCCGGTGGTGGACTCCGGGTCCCGCACCACGAGCAGGTGCGCCGCGTTCACGGCGACGCACAGCGCGAACACGGCTTCCGGACGTCGGACGCGCCAGAGCAGGGAGCCCGCGGCGACCAGCAGGGCGAGCGAGGAGAACCAGGGCGCCTCGAACCGGACCCGCCACGGCTCCAACGGGGCCGCGCCGCTGGCTGCCACGGCGAGGACGAGCACGCACGCGTCCACCACCCACGGGGGGACGGAGGTCGCGGCCCGCGACCACCACGTCCGACGTGATTCCACCCGAGCAGAGTAGGGCGCGTCCTCCTGGAGGAGGACCCGGCCTCCTCCGCGAACAGGATTCGGCCGCCGCGCCCGCCGGCCATGATCGTCACCTCTACCAGACGACCACGGGACCGGAGCATGACCAGTGACCTCATCGAAGTGCGCGACCTCGGCAAGTCCTTCCCCGGCGCGGGAGGCGCCGTCCCCGTGCTGCGCGGGATCTCCCTGTCCGTCCGGCGCGGCGAGGTGCTGGCCGTCGTCGGACCGAGCGGGTCGGGCAAGTCGACCCTGCTCTACTGCCTGTCGGGCCTGGAGCCCGCCACGTCGGGCACGGTCCGCGTACTGGGGCGCGGACTGGAGGCGCTCGGGCGCGGCGCCCTCGCGGAGCTGCGCCGCGACCACCTGGGGTTCATCTTCCAGGACTACAACCTCATCCCGTCGTTGACCGCGCGCGAGAACGTCGCCCTGCCCGCGCGGCTGGCCAAGCGCCGGGTCGACGCCGCCGAGGTGGACCGGGCGCTGGCCGACGTCGGGTTGGCCGACCGCGCCGGGTTCCGGCCGTCGGCGCTGTCCGGCGGGCAGCGGCAGCGGGTGGCGGTGGCCAGGGTCCTGGCCGTGCGGCCGGACGTGGTGTTCGCCGACGAGCCCACCGGCGCCCTCGACACCGAGTCGGGCGCGAGGGTCCTGGCCCTGCTGCGCCGCGCGGCGTCCGACGGGCGCTCGGTCGTGATGGTGACCCACGACGTGGAGGCCGCGGCCGGCGCGGACCGGGTGCTGGTGTTGCGCGACGGGCTCGTGCACCGCGAGCTGGTCCGCCCGGACGCCGCCACCGTGTCCGAGGCGATCGCCCACGCCGGGGTCAGGGGGTAGCGCCGTGCTGAAGCTGATCTTCAGCGACCTGCTCGCGGGCGCCAGGGTGTGGCTCGGGACCCTGCTCATCGCCGCGGCGACTGGCGCGGTGGCCGCGGTGGCCGCCGCCGAGGTCCAGACCGCGGCGCGGATCGGCGGCAACGCCGGTCTCGCCCTCTACGCCATCAGCGGCACGGTGCTCGTGTTCACCGCCGTGACCGCGATCGTCGTGCTGGGCGCGACGACGACCCTCGCCGTGGCGCTGCGCCAACGCGGCTACGCGCTGTGGCTGCTGATCGGCGTCCGACCAGCGCAGGTCACGGGCGTCGTCGTGGCGCAGGTGGTGCTCGTGGCGCTGGCGGGCGCGGTGGCGGGCTGCGCGGTCGTGGTCCCGGTGCTGCCCGCGTTCTTCCGCTTCTCCTTGACGGGGTCGTCGGGCCTCGACGGCATCGAACCGTCGTTCGGCCTGGTCGCGGCGGCCTCCGCGGTCCTGTTCGTGACGATGGTCGTCGTGCTCGGCGGGGTGCGCGGGGCGCTGCGGGCTGGTGCCGCGCCGGTCCTGCACGCGCTGCGGGAACCGGACCTCCCACGGCGGCGGATGACCGCCTCACGAGCGTTGACCGCCGTGCTCCTCGCGGCCGCGGTGACCGGTCTCGTCACGAGCTTGCCGACGACGGCCCCGGACAAGCTCTCGGTGCCGCTCATGCTGCTCGCCCCGTTGACGGCGGGCCTGTTCGCCGCCGTCGGCCCGCTGCTGTTCCACCGGTTCGTGCTGCTCTGGACGGCGGTCGTGCCCGCGACCTCGTCGGCGGCGTGGTTCCTCGCCCGCGAGTCGACCTCGTACAACGCCGGGCGCAGCGCCGCGGCGATCAGTCCGCTGATGGTCGCGGTGGCGCTCGCGGGCGGGCTCTACACGGCGAACCGCACGGCGGGGGCGGTGATCGCGGCGCGGACCGGAGAGGCGCCGCCGGGGGTGTCCGCGGGCGCCGCGGTGCTGCTGATCGGCGGTCCGCTGCTGCTCGCGGTGCTCGGCTCCGCCGGAACGATCTTCATGTCCGGCCGTGGCCGGGAACGGGAGATCGCGCTCGTCCAGGCCGCGGGCGGCACCAGGGCGACAGTGCTCGCCATCGCCGCGGGGGAGGCCGTGATCTACGTGGGCACGGCCGTCCTGCTCGGGTCGGCCGCGGTGCTGGTCACGAGCGTGGCGGGCGGGTGGGCCGCCGGGGAGTGGGTCTTCGCCGCTCCGGCCGTCGGTCTCGTCGCCGCGCTCGGACTGGTCCTCACACTCCTGGCGACCACCGCACCCGCCGCGCACGCCCTGCGGGAAGCGGTGCCGCGCGTCCTGGCGGCCGAATGACCCCGGCTTGCAGATAGGTGACATGTCTCCTAATCTGGCGGTGAGCCGTTCCCGACGGCAGTTTGGACACGAGTGCTCGTCAGCAAGCAGACCCCGCTGGTCGGCCGCGGCCGTGACCTCGACCGGCTGAGGGACGCGATCGACGCCACGACCGACAGCGGTGCCGTGGTCGTGGTGACGGGCGAGGCGGGCATCGGGAAAACGGCCCTCGTCGAGGCGGCGTCGGACCACGCGGTGGGTTTCCTGGTGCTGCGGTGCGCGGGTCACGAGGGGGAGTCGCCCACCGGGTTCACCGCGCTGCACGAACTGCTGCACCCCGTGCTGCCCCGCGTCGAAGCACTGACGCCGCGGCAGCGCGGGGTGCTGCGCCGGGCGTTCGCCGTGGAGGACGGGCCGCCGCCCGAGCACCTCGGGATCGGCGTCGCCGTGCTCGCGCTGCTGGAGGAGGTCGCCGCCACCACGAAGGTGCTGCTCGTCGTGGAGGACCTCCAGTGGCTCGACCGCCCCAGCGCCGACGTGCTCACGTTCCTTGCCCGCAGGCTGACCGGCGGTCCGATCCTGCTCGTCCTCACGGCCCGGTCCGCCCTGGGCACCGTCCCCGCCGAGCACCTGGTCCTGGAACCCTTGTCCCACGAGGACTCCACGGCGCTGCTGGCAGCTACCGCCCCACACCTGGACGAGGCCACCCGGAACCACGTGCTCCGCGAAGCGATGGGCAACCCCTTGGCGCTGCGGGAGTTGGCGTCGCTCCCGCCCGGCGACGCGGAGTTCCCCGTGCGCACGACCCCACGGCTGGAACAGGCGCACCTCGGCCAGGTCGCGGACCTGCCCGCCTCGTCGAGGACCCTGTTGCTGCTGGCGGCGGCGGACCAGGACCTCACCGTGACCGACCTCCTGACGGCCGCGGCCGGGCTGGGCCTGTCCGCCGACGACCTGGACCCCCTCGAACGCGGTGGTCACGTCGACGTGGACGGCGATCGGGTCCGCGTGCGCCGGTCGTTGTTGCGGTCGGTCGTGTACCGGGCGGCGTCGACCGCCGAACGCGGCCGCGCGCACCTCGCCCTGGCGGCGGTGGCGCGGGACCCGCTGCGCGCCGCGTGGCACCGGTCGGTCGCCGCCACCGGTCGTGACGAAGCGCTGGCCGCGGAGCTGGAGGCCGCCGCGTCCCGCGCGGTGAGCCGGGGCGCGCGAGCGGAAGCGGCGGCGGTGCTGCGCCGCGCCGCCGACCTGTCGCCGGACGTCGCGTGCCGGGTGCGCCGACTGGCGGCCACGGCCGAGGTGGCTCGCCAGGCGGGCCTGCCCCGCCTGGCCCAGCGCGTGGTGGCGGAAGCGCTGCCCCTCGCGGAGGACCCCGCGGTCGTCGTCCGGTTGGCGACGACCGACATCGTCAACGCGCTGATGGCGGGCCTTCCGGCGAGTGGGGACGGCGTGTTGAGCGTGGTCCGGCACCTCGCGGACCATCCCGCCGAGCAGACCGCCCTGCTCTGGGCCGCCGCGGTCCGCGAGGTCGTGCTGCCCCACGAACGCGACGGCGGGCAGGCGATCCTCGCCGAACTGGAGAACGTCGAGGAGTCGGGGGAACCTCTCCGGCAGATCGCGCTGGGGCTGCTGGGCCGTGCGTCCCGGCCGCGCGACCTCCTGCCGCCCTCGACCACCGACGCCGGAGTGCTGCTCAGCGCGGGTCTGCTGGCCGAACTCCTGCACGACCTGGGGGCGGCTCACCGGAGCTTCCTCGCGTGCCGCGACCGGTTGCGCCACGCCGAAGCCGACGGGAGCCACGCGCTCGCGTGGCTGGCGTGCGTCCGGGTGCTCGTCGGCGAGGTCCGGGACGGAGCCGCCGACGCGGCGCGGGCCGAGCGGACGGCGACCGACCTCGGCCTGTCGTCGGTGGCCGCCGCCGCTGCCGCGTCCGGCGCGGTGGCGCACGCGTGGCGCGGTGACGACGTCGAGACCGCGAGGGCGCACGAGCGCAGCCTGGCCCAGCCGTGCGAGGTGCGGTGGATCTCGACGACGGCACGTGGGCACTGGGCGGCGGGCGTCTCGGCGTTGCGGCAGCGCCGGTTCCGCGACGCGTCGGCGCACTTGGCGGGCGTGGAGGTGCACCGCACGACAAGCCTGTGGGCGTTGGGGGACATCGTGGAGGCGGCCGTCCACTCCGGACGGACGGACACCGCCGTGCGGGCGCTCGCCGACGCCGAGCGCGACGCCTCCGCGTTCGACTCGCCCCACCTGTGGATGCTCGTCCACCGCGGTCACGCCCTGGTGGGTTCAGACCCCGTCGACCGGTTCGAGAGCGCCGTGGCGGCCGGACTGGACAGCCCCGCCGTCCTGGAACTGGCTCGGACCCGGCTCGCCTACGGCGAGTGGTTGCGCCGTGGGCGTCGCGTTGTCGAGGCGCGGGAGCAGTTGGCCGAGGCGGTCCGGTTGTTCACCACTCGCGGAGCGCAGGGGTGGGCCGATCGCGCCGCGGCGGAACTGCGCGCGGCGGGCGTGACGCCACCGCGTTCGGCCGCGGGCGCGAACCTCACGCCTCAGGAGGCGCAGATCGCCGGACTGGCGGCGGCGGGGTTGAGCAACAAGGAGATCGCGGAACGCGTGTTCCTCTCGCACCGGACCGTCGGCGCGCACCTGTACCGCGTGTTCCCGAAACTCGGCGTCACGAGCCGGGCGCAGCTGGCGAGAGCGCTGCGGGACGCCGCACCCTGACGGTCGGTCAGCCGTTGTGCTCCGGCCACCGGTGCTGCCACTGGCCGGGCCGGGGGAGCGTGCCGTGCGTGACGACCTGCTCGTGGATCTGCTCCAACGCCGTGTGCAGGGGGTCGACCAGGTCGTCGTCCAGGCCGTCGAAGAACATCCGCCGCACCAGCGCCACGTGCCCCGGCGTCGCCGCCCGCAGCACGCCCAGCCCGGCCTCGGTGAGGACGACGTCGACGGCACGTCCGTCCTCCGTGGACGCCGTCCTCTCCACGAGCCCCCGGCCCGCCATCCGCTGGAGGTGGTGGGACAGGCGGGTCCGCTCCAGCCCGATCCGGGCGGCGAGCGCGGTCAGCCGCAACCGGGAGTCGGGGGAGTCCGCCAAGGCGTTGAGCACGTCGTAGTCCTGCAACGAGAGGTCGCTGTCGGCCTGGAGCTGCCGGTTCATCTCGTAGTTGAGGCGCAGCATGACCCTCATGTAGGCGAACCACGTCTCCTGCCGCACGTCCGAGAGCGGGTCGGCATCGGGTTCGAACGACACGCAGCCACCCTTCGACGCACGACCGGCCCCCATCGTAGGCCCCGACGCGATGGCCAGGTCACGCCGAGGACGGTCGGCGCTCCGTCCAGTCGAACACCAGGTCGCGCCGGGCGATCCGCCAGCCTTCCGGCGTGCGTTCGAAGCCGTCCAGGTACCGGATGGCCATCGTCAGCAACACCCTCTCCCCGTTGTCGTGCAGGAGGTGGTGCGCCATGCAGTACGTCTCGCCCGTCGCGGTGTCCCCGGTGACGGTCACGGTGCTCTGGCCGTTGAGGTAGGTCGTGGCGTCGTACCGGCTCACCAGGTCCGCGAACGTGGACGCCAACGCGGCTCGCCCGGTGACCGTCCCCACCGGCTCCGAGGTCGTCGGGTCCCCTTCGAACAGCCGGACCACGCCGTCGGCGGTGAAGACGTCCGCCTGCCCGTCCGGGTCCTTCCGGTCGGCGTGGTGGGCGTAGGCGTCGACCAGGTCGCGGATCGCCAGCCGGTCGACCAGTTCCTCGATGTCCGCTGACACGCCGTCAGTCCGTCAGCAGGAGGGTGTAGACGCTCGCGATGAGACCGTCCCGGACCAGGGCGATGTCCACTCCGCGGACGGCGGGCGGGCCGTCCGCCGGACCGAAGTGCCACGGCAGGTAGCCGAGGTCGTGGACGACGTGGAGCGGGCCGCCGGGGGAGAAGGCGAAGTCGGGCGCTCCGGCCAGGATCGCCTCGGCTTTCGCGTGGAGCGCGTCGTGGCCGGTCACCGTTTCCTCGGGATCGGAGAACTCGACGTCGGGGGCGTAGGTGCGGGCGATGGCGGCCCGCCTGCGCTCGGGGTCGCGCTCGCCGAAGACCTCGAGCAGGTTGGCGTGCATGAGCTGGTCGATCGTGGCCACGGGAAGACCTCTCCTCATCGGGTGGTGCCGAGCACGCGGGACAGGAAGGCGATGCCGAGCGCGATGGCGCTCTCCGCCGCGAACGTGCGGCGCAGCGGTTCCAGGCCGACGAAGTCGTGCACAATCCCGCCGTAGCGGACGGCGGTCACCGGAACGCCCGCCTCGCGCAGCTTGGCGGCGTAGGCCTCACCCTCGTCGCGCAGCACGTCGGCCTCGGCGACGACCACGAGCGCCTCGGGCAGTCCGGACAGCTCGTCCAACGACGCCCGCAGCGGTGAGGCCGTGATCTCGGCGCGCTGCGCGGGATCGGTGGTGTACTGGTCCCAGAACCACTTCATGCCTTCGCGGGCGAGGAAGTAGCCTTCTGCGAACTGGTGGTACGACCCTGTGTCGAAGGTCGCGTCGGTCACCGGGTAGTAGAGCAGTTGGCCCGCGAACGCCACGCCACCGCGCTGCTTCGCCAGGATGGTGGTCACCGTGGCCATGTTGCCGCCGACGGAGTCACCGGCCACGGCGACGCGCGCGGGGTCCAACCGCTCCTCCGCGCCGTGCGCGGCGATCCACTCCGCGGCGGCGTAGATCTGTTCGACCGCGGTGGGGTACTTGGCTTCCGGGGACAGGTCGTAGTCGGGGAACACGACCGCGGCACCGGTCCCGACCGCCAGTTCGCGGACGAGCCGGTCGTGGGTCCGCGGACCGCCGAACACCCAGCCCAGACCGTGGCAGTACAGCACCACGGGCAGCACGCCGGTCGCCCCGGCGGGCCGCACGATCCGCAGGCGGACGCTCCCGGTGGGGCCGCCGTCGACCGTCAGGTCGGCCGCTTCGACCTTCAACGGCACGTGCGCCGGATCGGCCTGCACCCCGTCGACGATCTTGCGCCCCTCCTCCGGCGTGAGCTGGTAGAGGAACGGCGGCGTGGCGTTGGCGTCGGCGAACGCCCGCGCGATC
This sequence comes from Umezawaea sp. NPDC059074, assembly GCF_042738955.1. Taxonomy (NCBI): domain Bacteria; kingdom Bacillati; phylum Actinomycetota; class Actinomycetes; order Pseudonocardiales; family Pseudonocardiaceae; genus Umezawaea; species Umezawaea sp. NPDC059074. The sequence continues at coordinate 85,574 of NZ_JBHYHC010000012.1, read as the reverse complement.
GGCTCCAGGAACGGCTTCACCGGCTCGGTCGACAACTGCGGCCCCTCACGGTCGAACGCCCGCACCGCGCGGACGACTCGACACGATCCTGCGGCCCCACCGAGCACCGGCACATCAGTCAAATGACTCCGAGCTAGTAGCGCTCGACGGGAAATCCCCGGTCGGCGGGCGGCTCGTAGGCCTCCGGCCAGTAGTCGGTGACCCGGCTGATCAGCCCGTCCTCGGACACCTCCAACCACACGCAGGCGGCCATCTCCTCCTCGCCGACCCGCGCGTCGAGCCACAACGCCGCGTGCGGGCCGTCGGCGACGACCCGCCGCATCCGCAGGTGCCAGTCACCGGGGTACTCCTGGTTGAACCGCAACAACGTCGCCCGCCCGTGGAAGCGTTCCCTGGTCTGCGGCATCTCGTACACCACGTCCTCGACCAGCAGGGCACCCAGCCCGTCCCAGTCACGCCGCTCGGTGCGGTCCACGTACTCCTGAGCGATCCGCCGGGTTCGCGAGGTCTCGTCCATGGCCGCACGCTAGCGCCGGACACCGAGGTCCTGTACCCCGCTTGGAGATACGCGCCCGCGAGCGCCGAGGCCACCAACCCCAGACCGATCACGGACACGGAACTCGTCCCGGTCTCCGCAGTGAAACTCCTTCGAATGGGAAGTGGAATAGCGTCACGTCATCCATGCTCGCCGAGGGGTGACAAGAACTTACTTCAAAGGGCGTTGTTCGAATTCGCCGCTACAGCCAGCCACGCCGTGCCGCCAGTTGTCCGGCCTGGAAACGGCTGCGTGCTCCGAGTCGTCCCATCACGCCTGCCATCACTCGGCGCACCGATCTCGCGGACGTGCCGAGTCTGGCCGCTGCGGCGTCGTCGGTTACGCCGCCGGCCAGTAGGCGCAGGATTGTTCTTTCCTGGTCGGTCAAACCGTCCGCACTGCGGGTGTCGGCGGACATGGCGCTCGCCCACAGGTGGTCGAACCAAGCCTTCAGCAGGGTGACGGTTTCCGGGGTCGTGATGGTGGTGGGGCCGGGGAACACGGCGGTGTCGTCGCAGAGGACGAGGCTGGTGGGAAGGGCGGCACAGACGCGGACCTGGTCGTCGCCGCGCAGGAAGACGGGTACTGAGGCGCGGTCCACGGCGTCGGGGTAGAGGACGCGCACGGGGGTTCCCCGCGGGAGGAAGTGGAGGTCGACGAGGTCGTCGGCTCCGTTCGACAGGCACAGTACGATCTCGGTCCGTGCCCGCATGACCAATTCCTGCACATCTCCGGTACGCATGCCGGAAACGCTATTCGAGCGACCTGCACGACACCCTTGGCGAACCTGGACGGAACCTGGACGGCCTTGTCCTGATCCGGCCAGGGCATTTCCGGACGGCCTGGAAGTCTTGTTCCAGCGTTGTCGAGCCCGGCAGTATTTGCCCCACGATGTTCCTGGTCGAGAGAAAGTTGAAAGCGAACATCGATCCGGACGCGCTCAGGGGAACAGTGCTGGAGAACCTGAGGGTCCGCGTCGATGAATCCGGTTCCCACGTGGTCGTGCTGATAGCGGCCAACAACAGGGAACACGCAGAGTCGATCGTGACCGAATTCTTGGGAGAATAAGCATGCGTGGAATCAAGAGCGTCCTGGCCGCGGTCGTCGTGGCCCTCGCGCTCGGCACTGCCTCGGCGCAGGCCGCGCCGACGACGCCGAGCTTCGGCGCCGGGATCGACCCCTACTCCGCCTACGACGGGCAGCAGACCTGCGAGGCGTCGGCCAAGCCGGGCCCGATCGGGGTGCGCGACCTGCTCAACGCCACCTACGGCAACCACACCGCGGGCATCACCCGCAACTGCGACGGCACCACCAGCGAGCACCACGAGGGCCGCGCGCTCGACTACCACTTCAACTACTTCGACACCGCGGACCGGGCCAAGGCGGAGGACTTCCTCGGCTGGCTGCTGGCGACCGACCAGAACGGCAACAAGCACGCGATGGCCCGCCGCCTCGGCGTCATGTACGTGATCTGGAACAACAAGATCTGGGAGGCGTACCGGCCCGACGCCGGGTGGACGCCGTACACCGGCGACAGCCCGCACCAAGACCACGTCCACATCAGCTTCAGCTGGGCGGGCGCGAACAAGCAGACGTCCTGGTGGACGCAGGCCGCCCAGCAGATCGGCCGGGTCGGCGTGCTGTCGGGTGGCACGTTGTCGGTGAAGGAGGGGAACCTCTGGTCGAGCTGGACCACGCAGTTGGGTGGGGTGGCGAAGTTCGAGATCGACGGCAACCGGATCGGTGTCCTCACCACGAGTGGCGACGTGATGGTCAAGGAAGGCGACCTGTTCGCGCCGTGGACGACGCAACTGGGCGGTGCGAAGGACTTCCACCTCGCGGGTGGTCGGATCGGTGTGCTGCGCAACAACGGGTCGCTCGCGGTGAAGGACGGCACGTTGTGGTCGGCGTGGACCGAGCAGGTCGGTGACGTGAAGGACTTCGACCTCACCCAGAACCGGATCGGTGTCGTGTCCACCACCGGTGAGGTGTCGGTCAAGGAGGGCGACCTGTTCGCGCCGTGGACCCCGCAGGTGGGTGGGGCGAAGGACATCGAGCTGGCCGCCGGCCGGATCGGTGTGCTGCGCGACAACGGAACGCTGGCGGTCAAGGACGGCACGTTGTGGGCCGGCTGGACCGAGCAGGCGAACAACGTCGCGAACTTCGAGATGACGAACAACCGCATCGGGGTCGTCTTCGCGAACGGCGAGGTCACCGTCAAGGAGGGCGACCTCTTCGCGGGCTGGGTCAACCAGATGGGCGGCGCGAAGGACGTCGAGCTGTCCGCGGACCGTCTCGGGGTGCTGCGCAACGACGGTTCCTTCGCGGTGAAGGAAGGCTCGCTCTTCGCCTCGTGGACCGAGCAGGCCTCGTCCGTCACCGCCGCTGACCTCACCCACCGCTGAACCGGCCGGAAAAGGGCATCGAGATGAAGAAGCAGATCGCGGGCGTCGCACTGATCGGGGCCACGCTCGCCACCACGTTCCTGTCCACCCCGGCCGCGCACGCCGCCGAAACCGGGCCGCGGGTCGGTGTGCTGTCGGGTGGCACGTTGTCGGTGAAGGAGGGCTCGCTCTGGTCGAGTTGGACGACGCAGTTGGGTGGGGTGGCGAAGTTCGAGATCGACGGCAACCGGATCGGCGTGCTGACCACCGGTGGTGACGTGATGGTCAAGGAAGGCGATCTGTTCGCCCAGTGGACCACGCAGTTGGGTGGTGCGAAGGACTTCCACTTGGCCGGTGGTCGGATCGGTGTGCTGCGCAACGACGGGTCGCTGGCGGTCAAGGACGGGTCGTTGTGGGCCGGGTGGACGGAGCAGGCCGGTGGTGTGCAGGACTTCGACCTCACCCCGAACCGGGTCGGGGTCGTGTCCACCACCGGCGAGGTCACGGTCAAGGAGGGCGACCTGTACGCCCAGTGGACCGGGCAGCTCGGCGGTGCGAAGGACATCGAGCTGGCCGGTGGTCGGATCGGTGTGCTGCGCAACGACGGTTCGTTGGCGGTCAAGGACGGCACGTTGTGGGCGGGGTGGACCGAGCAGGCGGGCAACGTCGCCACCTTCGAGTTGACGGCCAACCGCATCGGCGTCGTCTTCGCCAACGGTGAGGCCACGGCCAAGGAGGGCGACCTCTTCGCGGGCTGGGTCAACCAGATGGGCGGGGCCAAGGACATCGAGCTGTCCGGCAACCGGCTGGGCGTGCTCCGCGAGAACGGGTCGTTCGCCGTCAAGGAGGGCGACCTGTTCTCCGCCTGGACCGAGCAGGCGAGTGGCGTCACGTCGGCGGACCTCAGTTCACCCGCTGCCGCCGCGAGTGCCGTCACGCTCCAGGACCTCCGCAACATCTACGGCACGATCGGCGATCCGGGCACCGTCGAACAGGGGCTGGAGAGCCTGAACGCCGAGATGGTCCGCGGCGGCATCACCACCCCGGCGCGCAAGGCCGCCTTCCTCGCGACCCTGCGCAACGAGAGCGGGTTCCGCTACAACGCGCTGGAAGGCACCGGCCACCCCTACCAGGGCCGCGGCTTCATGCAGCTGACCACCGACAGCAACTACCGGGGCGCGGGCACCCACCTCGGCGTCGACCTGCTCGGCAACCCCGAGTTGGCGCGCAGCCTCCAGTACAGCGCTCCGATCGCCCGCTGGTACTGGACGGTGGCCCGCTCGGACTCCAACAACGCCGCCGACCACTACGACATGGGCCTGATCTCCCGCTACGTCGGCTACCTCGCCAGCTCCGCCGAGGACGCCGAACGTTGCGCCGACTTCAAGTCCGCCCTCCGCTACTTCAGCGGCGGCTCGCTCCCCGTCCCCGACTCCCAGATCACCTGCTCCCGCCACTGACCACACGACAAGGGCGCTCCCCCGGACCCAGGTCCGGGGGAGCGCCGTTCGTGGTCGCTAGCGGCGGTGGGTCAGGTCACCCTGGGAGACCGAGGGGGCCTGCTCGGTCCAGCTCGCCCAGAGCGTGCCCTCCTTGACCTGGAACGCGCCGTGGGACTGCCGAACGCCCACGCGGTTGCCGGACAGCTCGATCTCGACGCCCTGCTCCAGCTGGTCGACCCACTGGGCGTGCAGGTCGCCGTCCTTGACCCGTACGTGCCCACCGCTCTGCACGACACCGACACGGGTGGGCGTGATGTCGAAGTCCCTGACGTCGCTCGTCTGCTCGGCCCAAGTCGCCCACAGCGTGCCGTCCTTGACCGCCAACGACCCGTTGTCGCGCAGCACACCGATCCGGTTGCCTGCCAGCTCGACGTCCTTCACGCCACCCACCTGCGGGGTCCACGGCGCGAACAGGTCACCCTCCTTGACCGACACCTCGCCGGTGGTCGCCACCACCCCGATCCGGTTCGCCGTCAGGTCGAAGTCCTTCACGTCACCGACCTGCTCCGTCCACCCGGCCCACAACGACCCGTCCTTGACGGCCAGCGACCCGTCGTTGCGCAACACCCCGATCCGACCGCCGGCCAGGTGGAAGTCCTTCGCACCACCCAGTTGCGTGGTCCACTGGGCGAACAGGTCGCCTTCCTTGACCATCACGTCACCGCCGGTGGTCAGCACGCCGATCCGGTTGCCGTCGATCTCGAACTTCGCCACCCCACCCAACTGCGTGGTCCAACTCGACCAGAGCGAGCCCTCCTTCACCGACAACGTGCCACCCGACAGCACGCCGACCCGGCCGATCCTCGGGTCCAGGTAGGGCTTGGCCGCCTCCCGTGCCACGGGCAGCCACTCCTGGTAGCGCGGTGTGCCGTAGCTCGCCCGCCACTTCGGCAGCCACTTCTCGCCCTGCGCCTCGTACATGGTGTGCGCGACCTCGGAGTTGCAGGCCGGGTTCAGGTAGCAGCTGTTGAGGCTGCCGTCGGGCGTGCCGATCTGCCAGAAGCCCTGGTCGAGCTGGCCGTTGTCGTCGCGGTGGGTCGCGTCGGGTCGGCAGTGCGACTCGGTCATGCCGACCGCGATCGCCTCGACCAGCGCGTCGCCGGTGAAGCCCGCCTGGTCGGCGTGGTAGGCGCAGGCGTCCGGGCCGCTGGTCGGCTCGGCCGACGCGACCGGGGCGGTGAGGGTGGTCAGAGGCAGGACCGCCGCGGCGATCAGTGCGCACAGACGTCGGGACATGGGTGCCGGTCTCCCCAGGTGAGATGTGGAATCAGGTGCTGTGAGAAACCTAAGCAGGGCACCTGCACGAAACCTGGACGACTAGTGTGGTGATCGTCATGGAGATCGGAATCCTGGGGTCGGTCGAGGTCTGGCACGACGGGGAGCGGCTGGCCGCGGGCGCTCCGCAGCAGCGCTGCGTGCTCGCCGTGCTCGCGCTCAACGCCGGTCAGGGCGTGTCCGTGGAGCGGCTCGCCGAGGCGCTGTGGGGCGAGGAGACGCCCGGCGACTGGCGGGGCCTCGTGCACGGCTACGTGTCACGGCTGCGCAAGATCCTCAAGCCGACCGGGCTCGGCATCGCGCGGCGCTCACCCGGCTACGCGCTGGACGCCGAGGTCGACCTGCACGTGTTCCGCCGTCTCGTGACGCTGGCCAGGGCGTCGGACGACCCGGCGGCCGGGCTGTTCAAGGCGCTCGCCCTGTGGCGGGGCACGCCGTTCGACGGGGTCGCCGGGTCCTCGGTGATCGACCGGCTGCGGGACGGCCTGGTGCAGGAGCACCTGGGCGTCGCCGAGGAGTGGGTCGAACGCGAGCTGGACCTCGGCAGGCACCGCGAGGTGGTCGGCGACCTCACCGCGCTGTGCGCCCAGCACCCGTACCAGGAGAAGCTGGTCGGGCTGCTGATCCTCGCGCTGCACCGGTGCGGCAGGCAGGCCGAGGCGCTGCGCCGCTACGACGAGTGCCGCCGGTTGCTCGCCGACGACCTCGGCATCGATCCGGGGCCGGAGCTGAAGGCGTTGTACGAGCGGATCCTGCGCTCCGACGCCGGGTTGAGCCCCAGCCCCGCGCCCGTCGTGCCCGCGCCGCCTCCGGTCGTCGAGACCAGGGCGCCGGACTCGCTCCCGTTCGACCTGCCCGACTTCACCGGCCGGGTGGACGAGCTGGCGCGGCTGCTCGCGACCAGCGGCGGGATCGTCACCATCGACGGCATGGCCGGGGTCGGCAAGACCGCGCTGGCGGTGCGGGCGGGCCACGAGCTGGCCGACCGCTTCCCGGACGGGCGGCTGTTCGTCGACCTGCACGGCTTCACCCCGTCCAGGTCGCCGGTCGAACCGCACGCCGCGCTGGGCGTGCTGCTGCGGTCGATCGGCGTCGGCGCGCAGGAGATCCCCGCCGACGCCGACGAACGCGTGGTCGAGTGGCGCACCGCGATGGCGGGCCGCAAAGCCCTGGTGATCCTGGACAACGCCGTGGACGCGGCGCAGGTGCGCCCGCTCGTGCCCGGTTCGCCCGGCTGCGCGGTCATCGTGACCAGCAGGCGCAGACTGCCCAACCTGGACGGCGCCGCGCCGCTCTCGCTGGAGGTGCTGCCGCCGGACGACGCCGAACTGCTGTTCCGGCGGGTCGTCGGCGAGGACCGCGGCGAAGGCGTGGCCGACCTCGTCGCGCTGTGCGGGTACCTGCCCCTGGCCGTCCGGATCGCGGGAGCCCGGCTGCGCCACCGTCCCCGGTGGACGGTCGAGGACCTCGTCGAGCGGCTGCGCACCGAGCGGCAACGATTAGCCGAACTGGCCATCGACGACCGCGATGTCGCCGCCGCGTTCGCGCTGTCCTTCGCCTACCTGGAAACGGGGCAGCAGCGGGCGTTCCGGTTGCTGGGCGCGTACCCCGGCGTGGACATCGACGCGCACACGGCCGCGGCGCTGCTCGGCGTCCGGCGGCTCGACGCCGAGGACCTGCTGGAGGACCTGCTCGACCACCACCTGCTCGAACAGCGCGAGCGCGCCCGGTTCCGGCTGCACGACCTGCTGCGCGAGCACGCGCTGAGCCTGGTCTCCGACACCGACGGGCGGGCGGAGGCCGACGCGCGGCTGCTCGACTACTACCTCGCCGTCGCCGACCGCGCCGCGGACGCGCTGCTGCCCGGTCGCAGGCGCGCCGAACCGGAGATCGCGCACCCGCCGACGTCGATGCCGGACGTGTTCACGCTGCCCACCGCACTGGCGTGGTTCGCCGGCGAGCACCGCAACCTCGGCGCGGCCTTCGCGCACGCCGTGCGCACCGAGTCCGACCGGCACGTCCGGGACCTGCCCCGCCACCTCGGCCACTTCCTGATGATCACGCACCGCATCGACGAACTCGTGGCGCAGCAGGAGGCCGGGCTGGACGCGGTGCGGCGGCTGGGCGACACGCGGGCGCAGGCGGTGAACCTCTCGCAGCTCACGCTCACGTACTACATGGCGTGCCGCTACCGCGAGGCGATGGCGTACGCGACGCGGAACCTCGACGTCGCCCGCGAACTGGCCGACGAGGTCGGCGAGGCGTACGCCCTGGGCATCAAGGGGATGCTGCACCAGCGGCTCGGCGAGTACGCGCTGGCGCACGAGTGCACCCGGACCGCCGCGGACCTCTACGCCGCCAACGAGAACCACCGCATGCTGGCGATCTGCGTCGCCAACACGGGCCGCATCGCGCTGGCGACCGGCGACCTCGACACGGCGTGGACGCACCTGAGCAAGGCGCTGGCGCGGAGCAGGGAGATCGCCGAACGCAGCGAGGAGGCGTCCGTGCTGTCCGGGCTCGGCGCGACCCTGAGCAGGCAGGGCGACCACGAACAGGCGTTGCGGTCGCTCTACGAGGGCCTGGAACTGGCCCGCGAGGTCGGCAACACCGACTACACCGTGCGCGGCCTGATCAAGCTCGCGGCGGGGCATCGCAGGGCCGGGCACCGGGAACGGGCGCTGGCGGTCGCGTCGGAGGTGGTCGAGGACCTGCGGCGCGGCTCGCTGGTCGACCACCTGGCGAGCGCGTGGAACGTGCTGGGCTCGGTGCAGCGCGACCTGGGGTCGGCCGACGCCGACGCGTCGTTCGAGCAGGCGTTGGAGCTGGCGCGGCGGATCGGCTACCGCATCGAGCTGGCGCACGCGCTGCACGGGCTGGGGCACACCGACGAGGCGGCCGGGCACTACCGGGAGATGGGCGTGCGGACAGGTCGGTGAGCCGGCCGGGGCGTCCCCCGGCCGGCTCACCGGGTGTCGTCAGAACGCGATGTCGTTGCCGTTGAGGATGCCGCCGACGTCCACGTGGCCGAGGTCGGCGACGTGGCTGATGTCGCCGATGCCCGAGACGCCGCCGATGCCGGAGGTGATGTCGCCGACGTGGCCGACGCCGCTGAGCACGTCACCGGCCTGGCCGATGTCGGTCAGGTGGAGGGCGTTGTCGGTGACGCCGGACAGGTCGCCGCCGAGGACGTCCTGCACGTCGAGGTCGCCCGCGGTGATGTCCTGGACGGCGCTGGTCAGGTGGGTGGTGTCGAGGGCGTCCACGCCGGAGGTCAGGTCGCCGACGACGTCGGTCACCTGGCCCTGCGCGGTGAGGTCCTGCACGCCGTCGAGGGCCGTGCCGACGCCCGCACCGCCCAGGACGTCACCGCCCAGCACGTCGTTGCCCAGCACGTTGCCGCCGCCGAGGACGTCGCCGCCCAGGAGGTCGGTGTCCAGCGCGTCGAGGCCGACGGGGGAGTCGCCGAGCACGGACAGCGCGTCCTGGGTGGACAGCAGGTCGACGGCCTGCGTCGGGGCGTAGTCGAGAACGAGGGGGAGGATCTCCCGCACGTCCAGCGCGGAGACGTCGCCGAGGCCTGCGGCCTGGAGAGCGGTCTCGGGGTCGGCCTCGAACGCCGAGTGGGCCCGCGGGTCGCTCAGCAGGTTCAGGGCGAAGTCTTGCAGCGTCTCGAACGTGTCCATCGGTGTGAGCTCCTGAGGTGGATCGGGGTGTCTTACGAGGACAAACGCTAGGGCTGTCGTCACTGTCAGCACATCGGGTGACACACCTAGTTCCGATCGTGGTCACTCGTTAGGGGGACGGGGCCGCAGAGCGTTAGGGGCGGGGGATCAGCCCCAAGATCACCCCCAGGGGTGAACCCCCGAGAGGGGGCGGGACGAACGTCGGACCAGTCCCGTCGAGGAGGAACCCCGCCGCATGTGCCAGTCCACCCCCGCGTCCGCTCTCGCCGAAGTGCTCGACCGGGCCTCGCGCGCGAGACACGTGGTGGTCGTCGGACCCGCCGGATCCGGCAAGTCCACGCTGGTCGCGACCATGGGCAGGCGGGTCGTCGACGACGCGGAGGCGCTGTCGGAGCAGGCCGTCGCCGCGCTGGTCGCGTCCGTCGCGGCGGGGGAGGACCTCGCGGTGGCCTACCGGGCCACCCCCAACCCCTGGTTGCCCGCGCTGCTCGCGGAACTCGAACCCTCGGTCGTCCGGGTCCGGCTCGGCCCGTGGGGCCACGACCGGGTGGAGGAGTTCCTGCGCGAACGCACGGGGCACCCGCCCGCGGCCGGGCAGGTGGAGGCGCTGCTGGAGCGGACCGCGGGGGTGCCCGCGTTCCTGGTGGCCGCGCTGTCGGCCGACCCCGTCGGCGCGCTGGCCCCCGTGGTCGACGGTCTTGGTGACGACGCTCGGCGGGTGCTGCTCGCCGTCGTGCTCGGCGCGCCGCTCGACCTGGACCTGCTGGCCTCGGCACTGGGGACCGACGCCTCCGCCGTGGACGCGGCTCGGGCGGCGGGGGTCCTCGGGCCGGACGGCGGGGTGCCGCCGGTCGTGGCCGACGCGGTGCGGGCGCTCACGCCGGTGGACGAGCGGGTCAGGATGGCGCGCACGCTGCTGCGGCTCCAGCGGGATCGGGGCCAGTCGATCCGTGCGCTGGCCACGTCGCTGCTCGACCTGCCCGGCGCGGTCGCCGACCAGGCCGGGACGCTGGCCGCTGCGGCGAGCGAGGCGCTGCGGGACGACCCGGCGCTCGCCGTGCGGTTCCTGGCCGCCGCGGCCGACCTCGGCGGGTCCGCCGTCGAGCTGGCGCCGCTGGCCGCCGAGGCGCACGCGCTGTCCGGCGACCTGGACTCGGCGTTGCGGGCGGCGGACCTCGCCGCCTCCTCCGCCGACGAACGGGTGCGCTCGGCGGGGGCGCTGGTCTCGGGGATGGTGCTGGCGCGGCGCGGCGAACTCGGCCGGGCCGCCGAGGTCGTGGCGGGAGTCGACCGGCCCGAGGCCGTCGACCTCGCCGCCTTCGCCTTCGTGGCCACGGGCGAGCCGCGCCGGGCCGCCGAGGTGCTGGACGCCGCCGCGCCCCCGTCGACGGTGGCCGCGGGGATCACCCGGCGGATGGCGCGGGGCCTGCTGACCACGGTCGGGAACGCCCCCGCGACGGCGTTGTCGACGCTGGTGGGCGCGGCGTCGGCCGAGTCGCCGGCCGTGCTGCTGCCGGACAGCCCGGCCGCGGTCGCGGCGCACGTGTGCCTGCACCTGGTGGAGCTGCCGATGGCGCGGGCGGTGCTCGACAAGGGTGTTCTCACGCCCCGGCACCGGGTGCTGTCGGCGTGGGCGGCGATGCTGTCCGGCGACCTGGCCCACGCCGAGCACCGGCTGGGCGGCCCGCGGCCGGAGCCGAGGGACGCGCTGCTGGCGGCGGCCGTGGAACTCGGCCTCGCCCGGCGGCGCAACGACCTGCCGGGGATGGAACGCGGGTGGGAGAACGCCTACCACGCGCTCCTCGGGCAACCGGTCGACCTGTTCACGCTGCTGCCGCTGGGCGAAATCGTCGTGGCTGCGGCTCGACTGGGGCGGGCGCACCAGGTCGCGGGCCACCTGGACTTGGCGTGGGACCTGGTGGACCGCTGCGGCGACCCGCCCGCGTGGACGGTGCTGCTGCGCTGGTCGGCGCTGCACGCGGCGCTCGTCACGGGCGAGTCCGCCGCCACCCAGGTGGAGGCGCTCGGCCGATACCGGACGTCGGCGGGCCGGGTGGTCGCCGCCGCGGCGAGGTGCCTGCTCGCCGTCAGCCGCGGGGACGTGGACGCCGACGCGGTGGAGGAGGCCGCGCTCGGGCTGCACGGGCAGGGGTTGCGGTGGGACGCGGCGCGGCTGGCCGGGCAGGCGGCGATCCGGACCGGCGACCGGGCGACGATCACCCGGCTGCTGGAGGTGGCCCGACGGCTCGCGCCCGCCGACCAGGTCGAGACCAGGCTGCTCACCGAACGCGAACGGGAAGTGGGAGCGCTGGTCCTCGACGGGTTGACGTACAAGCAGGTCGGGGACCGGTTGTTCATCTCCGGGAAGACCGTGGAGCACCACGTGACGAGGATGCGGCAGAAGCTCGGGTGCTCCACGCGGCGGGACCTGCTGGCCGTGCTGGGAGACCTGCTCGGGGAGACCTGACGGCGTCGACCTCGTCGCGATCGGCGAGGTCGACGCCGCCGCGGCTCAGCCCTGGAAAGCGGTGGTCATGATCGCCAGCAGGGCGCCGGGGACGGCCAGGACGACGAGTCCCGCAACGCCGTAGAGCGGCTTGTCCTTGGCCATCATCGCGCCCAGCAGGCCGATGCCGACCAGGGCCACGAGCACGAGCAGCACCACGGAAACAAGGAACATGGTCAGTCCTTCGGGGTTTTCGGCGGCGCACGCCGTCGACCGCCGTCGCTCGACAGAGCCACGGCGGGACGGCACAGCGACGAGAGGGGAGGGCGCTACGCACCGCCCGTGCGGGGGTGCGTGCGAACGGCGCGGCTACGCCGGCGCCGGGTGTGGATCAGAGGGTGCGCGGGAGCGGTGGGGCACGACCGGACCGCGGGGTCGACATCGCGGTCGTGATGTCCGCTCGACCGGTCTCACCGGTGGTCGAGAAGCCGCTCGGGGCGCTCCAGCCGGGCGCGGGCGCGTACTTGGCCCACCAGGTGTCCGGCGACGGCGTGCCTTGCACGGACCGCACGACCGCGAACAGCCGCACGTGGTCCTGGAGGTCGTCGTGCACCTTCGGAAGGGCCGACGCCGACTCGAACACCGGAGTGCGATGGCCACCCGTGTGCCCGCCGCCGACGGACGGTCCCGCAGGCGCGCTCACCCCCAGCAGCACCAGCAGCAACGCGAGCAGGAGCCGGGATCGGCCCGCGTTCGCCACTGCCCTCACCCGCTCGGCTCCTCACGACGAACTTTCCCGAAGTGAGCACACCCTACTTGGCTCCTGGCGGGCGCCAGGCGGTCACGCGGTGCGCACGAGCCTCCACCGGTTGTCCGCGGAGCCGTTGTCGGAGTCCTGGACGGCCTGCGCGCCCTGGGAGGTCGAGCCGTCCTGGATGCCGAGCAGCTTGCCGCTGTTGGCGTTGCGGATCCTGTGGGTGCCGTCGCCGTTGTCGATCAGCGTCCACCTGTGGTCCGCGGTGCCGTTGTCGGACCACTGAAGGACGCGGGCGTTGTCGGCGGTGGACATGTTCTCGACGCCGAGGACCTTGCCGCTGTTGACGTTGCGGATGCGCACGTCCGAGCCGTCGGCGACGAGCACCCAGTCGTGGTCGGCGGTGCCGGTGTCGGCCCATTGCAGGGCGAGGCCGCCGTCGGCGGTCGACATGTCCCGGATGCCCAGCACGAGCCCGCTGGCGACGTTGACCAGGCGGTGGCTGCTCCCGGTGGTCCAGTAGACGGTGTAGTTGTACCCGTGGGCGTCGTGGAACGGGCCGAGGGTCACCGCCGCGCCGTTGGCCCGCGCCGTGAACGCGAGCGAGGTGGTGCTGGTGCGGGTGATCGAGGTGACGTCGAGCGACGGCAGCGCGGACAGCGCGGTGTTGCCGTAGTTGCCCGCCAGGACGGCGGGCCCGTAGGTGAGGGCGACGACGTTCGGGTTGTCGTTGGCGGGCACCGGGATCACGCGCATGGGCAGCTTGAGGGTGACGGTGTCGCCGGACGTCCAGGAGCGGGTGAGCGAGGCGTAGGTGCCGGGGGTGGCGGTGACGTTCTGGGTGGTGCCGTTGACGGCGACGGTCGCGCCGGTGGTCCAGGCGGGGATGCGGAAGCGCATCGTCCACGAGCCGCTCGCACTTCCCGTCACGGTCAGCGTGGTGGTGTCGCTCGCGGGGTAGGAGGTGGCCTGGGAGACGGTGATGCCGCGCTCCAACCAGGTGAGCACCGACGGCGTGTAGAGGTTCACGGTCAGCGTCGTGCCGTCGTGGAAGTAGATCGAGTCGGCGAGCTTGGTGTTGGTCTCGACACCCGTGCCCTGGCAGCACCAGAACGTGCCGTAGTCGGTGCTCCAGTTGCCACCGCCCCACGCCGGGCCGGTGTTGCCGCGTCGGTGGCCGGGGTTGAGGCCGGTGAAGTAGCAGACGTGGCCGTGTGCGTCCGAGGGGTTCTGCTGGCCGATGAGGTGGTTGAGCAGGGCGCGCTCGTAGAAGTCGAAGTAGGCGGCCCGGTTCGGGTCGAGCAGCCACAGCTCACGGGTCAGCTTGAGCATGTTGTAGGTGTTGCACGCCTCGGCCGTGTCGGTGGCGAGGTAGGCCGCGATGGCGTTGGGCGCGCGGAAGTGCTCGGCCTGGCTGTTGCCGCCGATCACGTACGTGTGCGCGGACACGGTGATGGCCCATGCGTTGACGGCGATGTCGCGGTAGCGGGTGGTACCGGTCGCCTTGTACTCGCGTGCCGCCCCGATCCACTTGGGTACCTGCGTGTTGGCGTGCAGCCCGTTGAGCTGGTCGCGGTTTGCGGCCAAGGGGTCGAACACGGCCGCGTGGTCGAACCGCTGCGCGGTGGTCAGCCACCGGCCGTCACCGGTCTGCTGGTACAGGTCGGTCAGCACGGCGTTCATGCCGCCGAACTCGGTGCCCAGCACGCGTTGCATCTGGCTCTGGGACAGGCGGCCGGTGCGCCAGTCGACCCAGCCCGCCAACCGCAGCAGCACGTCCCGCGCCTGCGTGTTCCCGGTGTACCGCCACACGTCCAGCAGACCGGCCAGGGTCTTGTGCAGCGCGTAGTACGACACGGACTTCGGGCTGCCCGCCTCCATCGCGTCGAAGTCCGACTCCGGGAACCCGGACAGGTAGCCCGAGGTGAACCCGGCGGCCGCGTTGTTGGCCTGGCACTTGGCCAACTCCGCGACGACGTACGCTGCCCGGTCGCGGCACGTCGTGTCGCCCAGCACCGCCCACGCCTGCGCCCACGCGGTGAGGAAGTGCCCCTGGCTGTGGGTGCGGAACGGGAAGTCCGGCGCTTCCCACCCGCCGAGCGCCGCCGCGCCGTTGGTCGACAGGCGGTGGTTGGCGCGGAAGGTGTAGAGCAGCCGGTCGACGTCGACGAACCTCAGGTAGGACAGCGTGCGGTTCTGGTTGTCCAGCCACCGGCCCGTGCTCAGCCGGACCTGGCCGAGGTCGAACGGTTGGGCCAGCGCGCCGATGTCCGCGCGCGCCGGGGCGACCGTCGCCGCCTCGGCGGTGCCGCGGAACACGGCGGGGGCGACGGCCGCTGCCCCAGCGGCCTGCAACAGCCTGCGACGACTCAACGACCAGGACATGAGGCTCCCACCTAGGCTGTTATCGCTAACATCGTGAGTGCGTTTCTCGGCGGTGTGGAATAGAGCGAAGTGAATCCGCATCGTTTTTAGCTCGATTTAGCAACCAATATTTGCGAAGTTCACCGGTTAGTCTGAGCGTCACCCTGCATGTTAGCGATAACACAATTGGTGTCAACACGCGACGGATGCGCGAACGGGGGATTTTCCGGGTGTGACGGGCGCGTGAACCGGATCGTCGGCGAGTAGGCCAACAGGCTGACCTGCTGAGACGGGGAGTTGCCCGTTCGCGCGGCCGTGGGTGAAGGTCCCTGCCGGGTGTGGTGGCCGTACCGACGGGAAAGGAGCACGGGTGCTCTCGCAGGTGGACCTGGACGCGCTTCCCGCTCTCCACGACGTCGTGGCGAGCCTGGCTCGGCACACGTCGGATCTGGTCGCGGTGGCGGACGACGCCGGAACGCTGACCTACGGCGAGTTGGACCGCAGGACCGACGGGCTCGCGGCCGCCCTGCGCGCGGAAGGCGTGGCACCGGGGCACATCGTCGCGCTGGTGGTCGATCGTGGGCGTGAGTACGTCGAGGCCGTGCTGGCCGTCTGGAAGGCGGGGGCGGCGTTCCTGCCGCTGTCGCCCTCGTACCCGGAGACCTGGTCGGTGGCGCTCGCCGAACGGGCCGGTGTCACGGCCGTGCTCACGGGGTCGGCGGTCGGCGGGCTGCCCGGACTGCCCCACCTGGACCTCGCGGGCCTCGACGTGACGGTAGTCGCCGGGGACCTGCCCCGACCCGCGCCGGACGATCTCGCGTACGTGATGCCGACCTCGGGCACCACCGCCGAGCCGAAGCTGGTCCTGATCGAGCACGCGGGCGTGCGGAACCTGGTCGACGTCCAGCGCGCGCACTTCCCGGACCTCGGACCCGGTGCCCACGTGCTCCAGTTCGCCTCCCCGGCGTTCGACGGCGCGGTGTTCGACCTGGTCCTGGCCCTCGGACACGGCGCACGGCTCGAAGTCCCGCCACGCGAGGTCGTGGCGGGAGGCCCCCTCGCGACCACGCTGCTCGACCGCGGGGTGACCCACTCCGTGCTGCCCGCCGCCGTGGTCCGGACCCTGCCCGACCAGCCGTACCCGGACCTGCGCGTCCTCGTCAGCGTGGGGGAGGTGTGCTCGCCGTCCACGGCGGCGCGGTGGCGCGACCGGGTGACCTTCGTCAACGGCTACGGCCCCACCGAGACCACGGTGTGCGCCACCCTGCACACCGCGACCGACTCGCCCGAGGTCCCCATCGGGCGTGCAGTGGCCGGGACCACCGCGCTGGTGGTCGACGAGCACCTGCGCCCGGTCGCCGACGGCGAGGTGGGGGAGATCGTGCTCGGCGGGCCGCACGTGGGCCGCGGCTACCTCGGCGACCCGGACCTGACCGCGCGGCGGTTCGTCGACAACCCGTTCGGCGCGGGGAGGCTGTACCGGACCGGGGACCTGGGCAGGCGGTCGCCCGACGGCGTGCTGACCTTCCTCGGGCGCGGAGACGACCAGCTCAAGGTGCGGGGCGTCCGCGTCGAACCGAGCGCCGTGGAGCACGCGCTGACCGCGCTCGCCCCGGTCCGCGAGGCCGTGGTGTCCGGGCGCGGCACGGATGAGGGCACGACCCGGCTGGTCGCGCACGTCGTGCTCGACGACGGGCCGCCGGTGACCGGCACCGCGCTGCGGGTCGCGCTGGCCGGGGAGGTCCCGCGCCACCTGGTGCCGGACGAGGTGCACGTCCTGCCGAGCCTGCCCCTGACCGACAACGGCAAGGTCGACCGCTCGCGCCTGCCCGTTCCCACGAGCGACGACAGCGCCCGCACCACGACCGAGCAGACCGTTGCCCGGATCCTGGAAGGGCTCCTCGGCGTGGACGGGGTCGGCGTGCACGAGCACGTCCTCGACGTCGGCGGGCATTCGCTGATCGCCACGCAGCTCGTCGCGCGCTCGCGCAAGGTCTTCGGGGACGTGGTGGACCTGAAGCTGGTGCTGGGGCGGGGCACCGTCGCCGGTATCGCCGAAGCGATCGACCAGGCGCGGGCCACATGACGGTCCCCGATGTGCTGGAGGACCGTTCCCGCGAGCCGGAACGCCCGGCGATCCGGCAGACCGACGGCACGGTGCTGACGTTCGGCGCGTGGCACACCAGGGCGACGGCGTTCGCCCGCAGGCTGCGGGCTTCCGGCGTCGGCGCGGGCGACCGGGTGGGGCTGCTGTTCGGCGAGGACGAGTGGACCGACTACGCGGTGGCGTTCTGCGCCGTGCTGAGCGCGGGCGCGACGGCGGTCCCGTTCTCCACCCGCCTCCCGGACGCCCTGCGGAACGACCTCCTGGCCCGCTGCGAGGCTCGAACGCTGGTCCACGGCCGGACGGCCGTGGAGTTCGCGGTCAGCACGACGGAGGCTGCGGACGGGCCGGTCGCGGAGTTGGCCGCCGTCTCACCCGACGACCCCGCCCAAGTGCTGTTCACCTCCGGCACCGACGGGAGCCCCAAGGGCGTCGTGGCCACCCACGCCAACCTCACCCACGGCTACCACCCGCGACGACGACTGGGCGGTCGCACGCGGTACTTCGCCCACGCCTTCCCGATCGGCACCAACGCGGGCCAGACGATGCTGCTCAACGCCCTGACCGCCGAGTCGGCCGCGCTGGTGGCGCGACGCCCGGACGTGGACGAGCTGTGCTCCGCCGTCGAACGGCACCGCGCCGACTCGCTGTTCCTGGTGCCCGCGACGGCCATCGACCTGGTCAACTCCGCGGCGTGGTCGCGGTACGACCTCACGTCGGTGGCGCTGGTGGGGTCCACTGGGGCCGCGTTGCCGCCCGCGGTCGCCGTGGAGTTGACCCGTGGGCTGCCCGACGCCACCTTGGTCAACTACTACAGCTCCACCGAGTCGGCTCCCGGCCACGTCGCGATGGCGTTCGACCCGAGCAGGCCGACCGCGCTCGGCGCGGGTGACGTGCGGGTGGTGGGGGAGGAGGTGTGGTTGCGCGCTCCGGCACCGCGAACCCTGTTGCACGACAACGGTTCCCCCGCGTCGGTCGACGGGTGGATCCGCACGGGTGACCTGGGGCGGATCGACGAGGACGGCTACCTGCACCTGATCGACCGCGAATCCGACCTGGTGAAGGTCGGCGGGCACCGGGTGTCGACCCTCGCCGTCGAGGCGGCGCTGCACGAGCATCCCGGTGTGCTGGACGCCGCGGTGCTCGGCCTGCCCCACCCGCGCTCCGGAACGGTGCTCGCCGCCGCAGTCGTGACCACGGCGATGGACGTGGTCGAGGGGCTGCGGGCGTTCCTGGCCGAGCGGCTGTCCCCGGCGGAGGTGCCCGCCCGGCTGCTGCGGGTCGACCTGCTGCCACGCAACACCGCGGGCAAGGTGGTCAAGCGCGACCTGGTCGGCCTGTTCACCGTCGAGGCGGCCCAACCGCTGACGTCACCGGTGGAACGCGCCCTGGGCCGGGTGTGGAGCAGGCTCCTCGGTCTGCGCGAGGTGCACGCCGACGACGACTTCCTCGCACTCGGCGGGGATTCGCTGCTCACGTTGCGGCTGGCCAAGTTGTGCTCGGCGGAGTTCGCCGTCGACCTCTCCGCGGCGGCCCTCTTCGCCACGCCGGTGCTGGCCGCGCAGGCCCGGCTGATCCACGAACGCCTCGCGCCGCTGGACACGCGGTGGAGGTGATCCCGCGACCGGCCACCGCCGCGGAGGCGGGCGTCTGGTTCATGGAGCAGTCGGGCGTCGCCGACAACGCCTACACCCTGGGCCTCACGGTCTCGTTCGGCCCCGACCTCGACGTCGCCGCGCTCGTGTCGGCCTGCCGTGCGGTGCTCGACCGACACCCGGTGCTGCGCGGCGCTGTCGAGGACCGCGACGGACTGCCGTGGCTCGTCCCCGCGCGGGAGCGACCCGAGGTGCGGCACGTCGAGCACGTTTCGGTGGCTGGGGAGATGGCCAGGGGGTTCGCCCTCCACACCGGACCGCTGTGCCGCTTCACGGTCGCCTCCGGCGAACGACCGCTGCTCGTGGTCACCGCCCACCACTCGGTGTTCGACGGGCACTCCAAGGACGTCCTCCTGCGGGACCTGGCCGCGTTCTACCGGAAAACACCCCTCGCCCCTCTCCCGGTCGTGGAGCCCCGACGGCCGCGGTTCGTGGCCGGGCGGGAGTTCTGGCGGTCGCGGCCTTACCGCCCGGCCGAGTTCTCCGCGTGGCCGGGGGAGGAGTGGGCGGGCGTGCTCACCCACGAGGCCTCGGCGAGGCTGGACGTGGTGGCGAAGGACGCGGGGGTGACGCGGTTCGAACTCCTGCTCTCCGCGCTCCGGTTCGTCGCGGGCGGTCTCGGTGACCTCACGATCGCCTTGTCCACCAGGACACCGGCCGAGTCGGACCACATAGGACTCTTCGTGAACGAACTCCCGTTCCCCTGCACGACTCCGCACGACGTGCCGGTGCTGGACCAGGTCCACGCGGTGCGCCGGGACCTGCGCGCGCTCTACCCGTTCCGGTGCACGCCGTTGAGCGCGGCGGGTGCGCGCCCCTCGCTGTCGCCCACGCCGATCTCGATCAGCTACCGCCGCCGGAGCGAACCGCCGTCGTTCGCGGACTCGCGTGTCGACTGGACGACCTCCACCGGGATCGCCCGCAACCTCCTGCACCTGAACGTCGTCGACGGTCCCACGACGCTGGTGAAGATGCTCCACCCTCGCGGGACCCGCGCACCCGTGGAGGAGTTCACCGAGGTGCTGCGCGACACGATCGGCCTGACCCCCGCGGAGCCGCTGTGGACCTGAGCCTGTTCTACTTCACCGCCGACGCGGGCGAACAGTCCACAGCGGACGCCTACCGGCTGCTGCTCGAAGGCGCGAAGTTCGCCGACGACAACGGGTTCGACGCGGTATGGACGCCCGAGCGGCACTTCCACCCGTTCGGCGGCCCGTACCCCAACCCGTCCGTCACGAGCGCCGCCATCGCCGCCGTGACCAAGCGGATCGGGATTCGCGCCGGGAGCGTTGTGCTGCCGTTGCACGACCCGCTGCGCGTCGCCGAGGAGTGGGCCGTGGTCGACCAGCTGTCCCACGGCCGGGTCGGGCTGGCGTTCGCCTCGGGGTGGCACGCGGTCGACTTCGCCTTGGCGCCACAGGCGTTCGAGCACCGGCGGCGCGACTTCGTCCGGCAGCTCGACGAGGTGCGCACGTTGTGGCGGGGAGGAACGGTGCGCCGGGTCGACGGACGTGGAGCCGAGGTCGAGCTGGCCGCCTACCCTCGCCCGGTGCGACCGGACCCGCCCGTCTGGATCACCAGCGCGGGCGACCCGGCCACGTTCGACCTCGCGGGCGAGCTCGGGGCCAACGTGCTGACGCACCTGCTCAACCAGGACGTCGACGACCTCGCGGCCAAGATCCAGCGCTACCGGTCCGTCCGCGGGGCAGGCGGCAGGGTGACGCTCATGCTGCACACGTTCGCCGGCCCGGACGACGCCTCCGTGCGGGAGGTCGTGCGCGACCCGATGCGGCGGTACCTGCGGCGCTCGCTCGACCTGTCAGCGGGCGGCGACCTCGACGAGGACGACGTCGACTTCCTGGTCGACCGGGCGTTCGAGCGCTACTTCACCAGGGCGGGCCTGTTCGGCGGACCCGCGACCTGCCTGGCCCTCCTCGACCGGCTGACCGCGATCGGCGTCGACGAGGTCGCCTGCCTGGTCGACTTCGGCGTCGACACGGCCACCACCCTGGACGCGCTGCCGCACCTGGCCGCCGTGCGAGAGAGGAGTTCCCGGTGAACGCCCCCGCTTTCCCGTTCCCCTCGGGCAACCGGCTGGCGCCGGCCCCGGAGTTCGCCGAGCGCCGGAGGACCTGCCCGTTCGGCGCGGTCACCCTGCCCAGCGGGGACGAGGCGATCCTGCTGGTGCGGCAGGAGGACGTGGCCGCCGCGGCGGCCGAGCCGAGGCTGTCGCGCAACCACGTCCTGCCCGACGCGCCGAGGAACAGCGCCGAGCCGAACTTCCTCTACGACCCCGAGCTGCTGATCAACCAGGCGGACGAGGCGCACGACCGCGTGCACCGGATCGCGACGCAGGCGTTGAACAACACCCGCGTGGCGAGGTACGTCCCGGTGGTCGACCGGGTCGCGGGCGAGCTGCTCGACGCGATGGGGCCGACCGCGGACCTCGTCGAGGAGTACTGCTCCCAGCTCCCGCTGCTCACGATGTGCTCGCTGCTGGGCATCCCCGCGGCCGACGCGGGGCGGATCCGGCGCTGGTCGGGCGCCTACACCCTGGCCACCCCGGTCCCGCCCGAGGAGCGGGCCGAGCTGGTGGCGGAGTTCACCGCGTACCTGCGCGGGGTCGTGGCCGCACCGCGCCCGGACGCGCCCCTGCTGCTCGACCTCGTCACGCCGCCGGACACCGACGCCCGGCTCGACCACGACGAACTGGTCAGCATCGTGCGGCTGCTCGTGTCCGCCGGGGTCGAGGCCCCGAGCGGTGTGCTCGGCCGGTCGGTGCTCGCCCTGCTGAGCGACGACGCGGCGCACTGGACGGCGCTGGTGGAGAACCGGGAGACCGTGCCCGCGGCCGTGGACGAGCTGCTGCGCCACGTGCACATGGGCAACGTCGCCGCGCTCCGGGTGGCGACCGCCGAGGTCCGCCTGCCCTCGGGCACGGTCCCCGCGGGGCAGGCGGTGCTGCTGGCGTGGATCGCCGCCCTGCACGACCCGGACGCCTACGACGAGCCCGACGTGTTCCGGGTCGACCGCCCGGTGCGCAAGAACATCGGCTTCGGGGGCGGACGGCACTACTGCCCCGGAGTCGGCTTCGCCCGAGCGTTGATCGCGGTCGCCTTGGACGCCCTGCTGGACCGGACGCCGGGGCTGCGGCTCACCGTGAGCCCCGACGAGATCGTCTTCGCCGAGCGCGACATCGGCACGCTCGTCACCGCGCTCCCGGTCCGACTGGGATAGCCGTCTCCCGGACCACGGCGGTGAGGTGGCCGAAGGTGGGCTTGGCGATGACCTGGGCGAACTCGGCCATGAACCGGGCCTCGCGCTCGGGGTCCAGCACCGTCCCGCACACCGTGCCGATCATGGCGAGGAACGTGATGGACGTGCCGCCGAGCACGCCGAAGTCGCTGTCGTCGGCGATGTCGTGCGGGTCGAGCCCCAGGACGTCCGCCCAGATCCGGGCGACGGCCGCGCCCACCTCGTCCCGGTCCTCGGCCGGTGGCGCCGGGGTGTCGGTCGTCGTGGCGAACGGGTCGGGCAGCGCCCGCAGGTCGACCTTGCCGTTGGCCGTGGCGGGCAGGTCGTCGACGAACACGACCACGGAGGGGACGAAGTGCGCGGGCAGCAGGTCGGCGGTGTGCGCGACCAGCTCCCGGCGGGTCACCGGCACGTCGGTGACGACGTAGGCGTAGGCGAGTTTGGTGCTGGTGCCGGGGCGGGCCTTGGCCGTGACCAGCGCTTGCCTCACCGCGGGGTGGCTTTCGAGTGCCCGCGCGATCTCGGTGGGCTCCACGCGGTGGCCGAGAACCTTGATCTGGTCGTCGCGCCGCCCCAGGTAGTCGAGTTCCCCGCTGGGCAGCACGCGGGCCAGGTCGCCGGTGCGGTACGCCCTGGAGCCGTCCGCGAGGGTGACGAAGAGGTCCCGGTCGAGATCGGGCCGTCCCCGGTAGCCGCGGGCGAGCTGCGGGCCGGACAGGTGGATCTCGCCGACCTCACCGGCGGCGACGGGCACCCGCAGGTCGTCGAGCAGGTGGACGGTCGTGTTGTCCACGGGCAGGCCGATGGGCACGGCGGAGTCCGTGTCGAGGTCCGGGTCGTAGGTGTGCACGACGCAGCCCACGGTGAACTCGGTGGGGCCGTACTCGTTGATGACGCGGCACTGCGGCCCGAACGCGGCCCTCGCCGCCTCGGCGACCCGGACGGGCAGCCCCTCCCCGCCGACGACCGCCACCCGCACGTCGGTCGTCGTGAGCCCCAGCTGGGAGATCAGGTCCAGGTGCGACGGGGTGAGCTTGATCGAGTTGACCCCGTGCTCGGTCAGCATCGCGGCCAGCGACCGGTGGTTGGGCTCCTCCTCGATCAGCGCCACGCGCCCGCCCGCCAGCAGCGGCGGCAGCAGCGCGGTGATCGGCAGGTCGAACGCCAGCGAGGTGAACAGCGGGAAGCAGCTGGTCGAGTCGATGCCGTACGCCTCGATCGCGTAGCGGCAGTAGGCCGTGGCGGCGGCGTGCTCGACCTCCACGCCCTTGGGGCGGCCGGTCGAGCCGGAGGTGTAGATGACGTAGGCGAGGTCGCCGGGGAGCACGTCCACCTCGGGCGGGGTGGCGCCGGGGCGGACGTCGTCGAGCACGATCCCCTCGCACCCCTCGGGCAGGTTTCCCGGCTCCGCGTGGGCGCGGTCGGTCAGGCACACCGACGCGCCCGCGTCGGACAGCAGGTCCCGCAGCCACGCGGAGGGGTTCCTGGTGTCCAGCGGGAGGTACGCGGCGCCCGCCTTGAGCACGCCCCAGATGCCCACGACGGCGTCGGCCGAACGACCGCTGAGCAGCCCGACGACGTCGCCCCGCCGGACACCGCGCCCGACCAGTTCGGCCGCGACCGCGGTGGACCGGGCGTCCAGGTCGGCGTAGGTGACCGGACCGCCGGGACCGACCAGCGCCACCTCGTCGGGCGAGTCGAGAACCCGCCTGCGGAACGCGGACACGAGCGTTTCCGGCGCGGTCGGCACGTCCCGGCCGCGCAGCACCCCAGCGGCTGGGATCAGGGCGGATTCGAGGCCGTCCACCAGGGTTCGGGCCCGCTCGCGGAGTTCGGGGACGTCGTCACCGGACACGACGATCTCCGTGCGCCCGCCCGCCTCGACGATCGTGATGCCCGGCGGCGCGATGAGCGCGCGCTTGGGGATCGAGTACGCCGTGGTCGCCGTGAAGCCCTCGGCGCTGAACGCGTCCAGGTCGAGCCTGCCGAGGTGGCTGAGCACGAACGGCACCGGCACACCGCTCTTGCCCTTGACGATCTGCTTGTCCGCGGCGGACGACAGCGCGCGCAGCAGACCCGTGGGCATGGCCACCAGCGCGCGCATCACCGGAGCGGGCGGCAGGCTGGTGACGTCCTGGTTCTCGGCCAGCATCCGCAACAGCCGCTCGTGCGCCGCCTGCCAGGTGTCGCCCCGCCTGACCTCCAGCATGACCGCGAAGGACAGGCAGTCGGTGGTGCGCGCGTCGGGGAGGTGCCTGCGCAGGTCGACCGTGACGCTGACGAGCGCGTGGTCCAGGTCGCACAGGTCGGTGAGCGCCACGGCGAGCTTGGCCGAGAGGGCGGTGTGGTGGCCGTCGAAGGTGCGGCGCAGCTGGAACTGCGGGTGGCTGCCGAACGCGTCGGGCGAGCGCAGCGGGGGCAGCGTGGCGGCCGGGGCGTCCGCCTTGGGCCGCTTGGCCTGACCGGGGTGCGCGCGCCGCAGGTCGATCTCGCTCACGGCGTCGTCGAGGTACCGCGGTTCCTCACCCCGCAGCACGCGGAACACCTGCTCCGCCCACAACAACACGCCGGTGCCGTCCGTGACGAGGTGCTCGACGCGGAACACCAGCGCGGGCCGCGCACCGGTGAGCAGGACGACCTCACTGGTGGGCCGATCCCGACCGGACCCGAGCGCTTGGTGCAGTTCGGGCAGCCCGCTCAACGTCACCCGGTCGAACGCGTCCCCGTCGAGCACCCGGACCCGCGGCGTCCCGCCACCGTCCACCCACCGGTTCCCCCGCCCCCGCACCAGACGCGCGACCCTCGTGGCGCGCGCGGCAACGGTGACAGCGGCGACGACAGCGTCGGGATCGAGCTGCCCGACCCCCTCCACGACGAGCTCCAGGCAAGTCTCCTCGGGCAACGCGTTGGCGAGGATGAACTTCTCCGTGAAGTTCATCCGCCGAGAAAACCCCGTCCCAGACCCCACAACGACTCCCACCATCGTCCGCACACCCGGAAACCCAACTGAGACAAGGAAGTTCCGCCCACACCGGGATGGCCACCACCAAGATCGTTCCCGCGAGGCTACGCGCCACCCCACCCGAAACGGCCCCCTGCGGCCACTCTCGGCCCTCGGACGCGCGAGCGCGCCGTACTTTCGGGCAATCGGCGGTCGGCGATGATCTTCGGTAATTCCCCGTCGGCGGACGTCGACGTCGTGTTACGTTCTGCCCGGCCTGCCGCGGGACTCCGGTGCGACTTCCGGAATCGTCTCTGAAACGAAGCTTCGCAGTTCGTGCCCCCATTCCCCGGCAGGCCTTCGTCTCTTCCCCGTGGAGCGGTGATGCGGTCCAGTGACCAGTTGGAGTGCGAGGACCTGGTGATGTTCGTCAACGCGGCCGTCACCTCCACAGGGCAACGCGAGTTCCGGTCGGACGACAGCGCGCAGCGGCTCTCGCTGGCGTTCCTGCACGAGTACGTGCTGGGCAACTACCGCGAGCTGTACGCGGCCACGCTGGCGCTCGGGATCAACGACCACAACGCCGCGCTGGTGGTGCGGAACCTGTTGCGGGACACCGACGCGCCCGCCGCGCAGCGGGCGGTGGAGGGGCGGCTGATCGCCCGCAAGCTGGCCCTGCTGCCGCCGCAGCGCGTGTACCGGCTGTTCCGCGAGCTGCGGCAGGCGAAGGTCAACAACCGGCGCGCGCGGGCGATCGTGCGCGACTGGGTGGCCGCCCGCCCGGACCCGGCCCACGACGCGGTCAAGTACCGGCGCGGCCTGGCGACGGCGTCGCGGCACGCCCACCTCACCCTGCCCGGCGAGGTCGGCGCGGCGCTGTTCGACTGGCGGCGTCAGGCCCGGTTCGAGACGCCGCTGCTGGACGCGTGGCGTCGCGCGCACTACGACTCGCGCGCGGTCTACGAGCTGCCCTACACCGTGGCGGAGGGGTTCGCCGCGAAGCACGAGGTGCCGCGCGAGCGGTTCCTCGCGAACATCGCGCCGCGGTTGACGGCCCGTGAGCAGGAGCGGCTGCACGCGACCGGCGAGCGGCTCGGCGTGGACGAGGTCCGGTCGGAGGTGAGCCGCATGCCGCTCACCCGGCTGGCGAGCTACGTGCTGTCGTTGCCCCGGTCCGAGCGGAGGCAGCGGCGTGAGGAGTTGACCGCTGCCCTGCGGACCGCGGCTCGGCGCACGGCTGCCGGGCAGGCCGGGACGTGGGGGCGGATCGTCGCGGTGCTGGACGACAGCTACTCGACCGTCGGGTCGAGCGCGAAGCGGCAGCGCCCGCTGGCGGTCGCGCTGGCGGCGTACCACCTGCTGGCCGAGCTGGCGTCGGACTTCACCGGGTTGTGGCTGCACCACCGCGGCGACCCGCTGATGGTGCGCCCGGTCGGCGCCACCGGGCTGGGCGACCGGCTGGTGGACGCGCTCGAACTGCGGCCGGACCGGGTCGTGGTGGTGTCGGACGGCTGGGACAACGCGCCGGTCGGCTTGGCGGCCGAGGTCCTGCGGGTGTGGCGGGCCACGCTGGACGACGGGTCCACCGAGGTCGTCCACCTGAACCCCGTCTACGACGACGACACCTTCGCCGTGCGCGGACTCGCGCCCGGTGTCGCCACCGTCGGCGTGCGCAACGCCGAGGACGTGGCTGCCCTGGTCGAGGTCGCCCGCTTCGCGACCGGTGCCGCGCCGCTGCACGAGCTGCGCACGCACCTGGACGCGCGGGTGGCGGCGTTCCTCGGGGAGCGGTCGTGCTGACCGGGCTGACGGCGGGGCCTTCGCAGGTCTGGGGCGCGGTGCGGCTGGTGCCGCTGCTGCGGGACCGGCCGATCACCGACCTGCGCCTGCACCCCCGCTGCTACGGCGAGGACTCGGTGTCCATCGTGGACCTGCCGGACAAGTCGCTGTACGGCGCGCTGGTCCCGCACGCGCTGGTGGCGCGGTGGGGCGAGGACGCGTCGGCGGCGTACGGGACCCAGGTGAAGGACGACCCCGAGTGCTGCGGACTGGTGTTCCGCAAGCGGATGGCCAAGCGCGAGGACCGGAACCGGCTGCGCTTCCTGCCGCAGCACATGGCGTTCGAGGGCTACCTGGCGCTGGCGTTCGCCGGGCCGCCCATCGCGTGGCAGGAGTGGACCAGCGAGGCGGTGCGGCGCGGACTCCAGTTCCGCGAGGAGATCGTCTACCACGGCGGCGAGATGCCCGGCCTGGCCGACGCGCTGCGGATCTTCGAGATCCACCCCGACCAGTGCGGGGTGGCGGTCTACTTCGCCGACGCGCTGGCGGGCGTGTTCGTCATGCCGCACCCGGACGACTACCGGCTCCTGCACCCGACGCTGCTGCGGGACTTCTACGGCGAACTCCTGCACCAGTACGCCACGCTGTACCCGTCCGTGCCGGAGTTCGAGGTGTCGCTGGGCTCGCCCACGACGTTCGCGGGGCTGCGCACGGCGATCACCGCCGCGAAGACCGGCTGGGCGGACTTCCACACCGACGTGATGGCGGCCGGGCTGACCGAGGGGCGGTCGACCACGGTGTACCGGATGGGGGAACGGTACACGCTGTCGCGGTTCCTGCCGTCGTTCGACCCGCGGTGGGAGAACCACATCGGCGAGACGATCACCGACAAGGCGGGCGCGGTGGCGTACCTGTCGACCTTCCGGCTGTCGGCCGCGCAGGCGAAGAAGGGCTACCTGCTGGCGAAGCTGGACGAGCACGAGTGGAACCTGGACAGCGCGGCGACCGCGATGGGCACCACGCGCGACGGCCTCGTGAGCCGGTTGGGGCGAGCGGGCTTCGGCTCACTGCTGCGCAAGACCCGCTGACGCACGGCGGTCTCCACCCGGATCAGTCGCCGGACGGCCTCAGGCCTCGCAGGAGGGTCGCGACCAGGGCGTGGAAGGCGGCTTCCGGGTCCGGCACCTGGAGCAGGCCGTGGAGTTCGAGGATCACGGCTCCGTGGACGGCGCTCCAGACCTGTTGTGCCGCCAGGCGTGGGTCGGGTGCGGTGATCGCGCCGGTCGCGGCGGCCAGTTCGATGTTGCGGACCAGTGCGGTGAAGGACGCCGCGGCGCGTTCGGTGAACAGCGGCGAGGTCTTCCTCTGGGACGCGCCGGTGTCGAACATCATCGCGTACAGGTGGGGGTTGGCCAGGGCGAAGGCGCGGTACCTGGTCTGACTGCCGCTCAACCTGGCGAGCGCGTCCGATTCGTCGCCGGGTTCCACGGCGGCACGGAGGCGGTCGAAGCCGCGGGTCAGCAGCGCTTCCACCAGGCCGTCCTTGCCCCCCAGGTGGTTGTACACCCCCATGGGCGCGATGTCGGCCTCGGTGGCGACCGCGCGGACCGTGAGCCCGCCCGGCCCCTCCCTGGCCAGGACCGCCTCGGCCGCGGCCAGCAGTGCGCGCTCGACGTCCACGCTGCGCGTCCGTGATCGGCGGCCCGCGGCTCGCGTCTCGTTCATCCCGGCATCTTCCCCCATGAACGTGCCCCTTGACAGTCTGTGGAACACAGTTGCACAGTTGTAGAACGTTGTTCTACAACTACCCGAAAGCAGGGCCCCATGGCCGTCAACGACGACACCCGTTCGCACCTGGACCGGCTGCCGCACCTCGAACACCTCGTCCGCCAGGGCCTCTACCGGGGCGGGGCCGGGCAGCACGTCGGCACGCTGCGCGGCGCGCTGGGCTGGGAGGAGCTGCCGGGCGAGGTCGACGTGCCCGACGTCCCCGTCACCGGCACGATGCCCGGCTGGCTCTCCGGCACGCTGCTGCGCACCGGCCCCGGCAAGTGGGACCTGGGTGGCACGCGGCTCCAGCACTGGTGGGACGGGTTGGCCCTGCTCCAGCGCTTCAGCTTCCAGGCGGGCCGGGTGTCCTACCGCTGCCGCTTCCTCGACAGCCCCGCCTTCGCCTCCCAGAAGGAGACCGGCAGGCTCACGTGGCTCGCCTTCGCCAACGACCCGTGCGCGGACGCGCTGCGCGGGGAGACCACCGAGTTCGTCGCGCACCCGGTCAACGCCAACATCAACATCACCCGGATCGGCGAGGCCGTCGTCTCCCTGACCGAGGGGACGCTGGGGATGACGTTCGACCCGGAGACCCTCGACACCGCGGGGATGTTCGACCAGAGCCCCCAGCACGGGGCCTGGCCGGGGCACCACACCCCGACGCCGCACCCGCACCGCGACTTCGACCGCAAGATCCAGTACAACGTCCACACGGTCCTCGGACCGGAGTCGGCGTACCAGCTCGTGGCCACCGACTACGTCACCGGCGCCAGTCGGGCGATCTCGACCCTCCCCGTCGAGTCGGGGAACGCGGGCTACCGGCACCACTTCGCCATGACCGAGCGCTACGTCATCGCCCTGGAGTTCCCTCTGGGCATCGACGGCCAGGCCTTGGCCGACCGCACCGCGGGATTCGCGGCCGCACTGCGCTGGGACCCGACCGCCGCCACGAAGGTCTTCGTCATCGACCGCGCCGACGGGACGCTGGTCAAGACGCTCGAAACCCCCGGCTTCTTCGTGGTGCACCACGCCAACGCCTACGAGGTCGGCGACACGATCGTCATGGACGTCGCCGCCTACGACACCGCCGAGCACTACACCGACTTCTACCTCGACCGCCGTCGCGGCGGATCGCCCCTGTCGCTCGGCCAGCTCCGGCGCTACGTCCTGCCGCTCGGCGCGGGCACCGACGTCGAGATCGAGGTCCTCGCAAGTCACCAGCTCGAACTGCCCACCTACGCCTACCGCCGGTACAACACCCAGCCCTACCGGTACGTGTACGCCGCCGGGATGCGCCAGGACCTGCCCGAGGTCGCCTACAACCAGATCGTCAAGGCCGACGTGCGCACCCACGTGTCGCACAGCTGGTTCCAGGACGGGTGCTTCCCCGGCGAGCCGATCTTCGTCCCCTCGCCCGACTCCACGGCCGAGGACGACGGGGTCGTGCTGTGCCTGGTGCTGGACACGACGGCGCGCAGCTCGTTCCTGCTGGTCCTGAACGCCAGGGACCTCGCAGAGGTCGCCCGCGCGAAGCTGGACGTCGCCATCCCGTACGGCCTGCACGGTCAGTTCCTCGGCGAGCACTACTCCACGCTGTGAGCGCCGTGATGACCTACTCCGGACCGACCGACCTGCACATCGCGGGCTCGTGGCGCCCCGCCGCCTCCGGCGTCCGCTTCACCGTCACCGACCCGGCGACGGGCGCCGCGATCGCCGAGGTCGCGGACGCCGGCGTGACCGACGCCCGCGCGGCGACCGACGCCGCCGAGAAGGCCCTGCCGGACTGGGCTCGCCGACCACCGCGCGAACGGGCCGAAGTGCTGCGCCGCGTGTTCGAGTCCATGACGGCGCACCGGGACGACCTCGCCGAGCTGATCGTCCGCGAGAACGGCAAACCGCTGGCCGACGCCCGCGGCGAGGTCGCCTACGCGGCGGAGTTCTTCCGCTGGTACGGCGAGGAAGCCGTCCGCGCGCCCGGCTCTCTCGGGCCGTCGCCGAGCGGGGAGCGGCGCATCATGACCAGGTCGAGGCCGGTGGGCGTGAGCCTGCTGATCACCCCGTGGAACCTGCCCGCGGCGATGGTCACGCGCAAGGTGGCCCCAGCGCTGGCGGCGGGCTGCACCGTAGTGCTCAAACCCTCCTTCCACACCCCGCTGGTCGCGTTGCGCCTGGCCGAGCTGTTCGCCGAGGCGGGCGTGCCCGCGGGCGTGGTCAACGTCGTGCCGACCACCGACGACATCCCCGTCGTCGGCGACCTCCTCGAACGGGGGCCGGTGCGGATGCTCTCGTTCACCGGCTCCACCCGTGTCGGCGTCGCGCTGCTGGCCCAAGCCGCGGCGCGGATCGTCAACTGCTCCATGGAACTCGGCGGCAACGCGCCCTTCGTCGTCTGCCACGACGCCGACGTGGAGGCCGCGGTGAGCGGCGCGCTGGTCGCGAAGTTCCGCGGCAGCGCCCAGGTCTGCACAGCGGCCAACCGGTTCCTCGTGCACGAGGACCGCGTGGAGGAGTTCACCGCTCGCATGGTCGAGCGCACCGCCGGTCTGCCGGTCGGCAACGGCATGGACCCCGAGACCCGGATCGGGCCGTTGATCAGCGGCGCGGCGGTGGAGGCCGCGCGATCCCGCGTCCGCGCCGCCGTCGGCGACGGCGCACGCGTGCTCACCCCGAGGCGCGAAGTGCCGTCGGACGGCCACTTCCTCACCCCGGTGG